>JBHLNC010000024.1:0-12275 GCA_048937435.1 Promethearchaeota archaeon
AAGGGTGCGGACAGCGACACTTCCAACGGCACCGCACCCACCAAGCACAGTAATTCGAGCCATACTTCAACGTAAGAGTTCATGCTATTAAGCTCTAATGCTATTCAGATACATGCTTTGATTTCCTTTACAAGCAGAGATAATGCGTGATTAAAAAGCAAACATTATTATCCATTCTTTGACGAAATTTAGTTGCGCATGAAGGAGCGGGAATCAGTTGTGATAAGGCAAACTGAATTCCTGTTGCGCAGAACTGAAAGACACAATAAGAGGTAATTGTTAGTGGCGGAATCACCGTCTCCACAGCGGTTTATTTTCAAGTTCATCATCTTGGGAGATTACGCTGTTGGCAAAACTTGTGTTATTCGACGATATGTGTCTGATACTTTTGATGAAGAGTATAAGGCAAGCATTGGAGTAGACATCACCTCTCAGCAGCTATTCTTTGATCCTCTTCATGTACAACTACAAATCTGGGATATGTCTGGACAAACAGATTTTCGCGAGCTTCGAAGACAATTTATGAATGGATCAGATTGTGGAATTATCGTTTTTGATGTAACTCGACGAAGTAGCTTAGAGAATATTACTCGATGGATTAATGAGGCTCAGGCTAACGTTCCGGGTTTACAGTTTGCATTGGTGGGTAACAAGACGGATCTTGTCGATGAACGTGTTGTAAAACATGAAGAAGCAGAACGAGCTGCAAAAGAAAACCAGATGCTGCTTTACATTGAGACTTCGGCAAAATCGGGTTCGAATATCCAACTCCTTTTCAAGAAGTTAGCTCAACTGATCCTGGAGCGTATGAAATAACACTCAATGTCATTTCTTTTTCAAGCGATCAATTTCCCACTCTTTCTTCCTAATTTTTCAATCTGTTCTGAAATCTCCTTTCAATACCAAATCTCTTAACTACACGGATCCCAAGTGTTGTTGGGAAAAAAGAATCCAATTGACAAAACGGGTTAATTTACGGGGTAGGTTTAATGACTCAAGATTTAACAATTATCAAATTGGGTGGTGCACTGATCACCGATAAAAGCAAACCCTACACTCTCCAGAAAAGAGTTCTGAAGCAAGTAACCAAAGAAATCGCGGATGTGTTAGGTCCATGTGTTATTGTCCATGGTGCCGGAAGCTTTGGTCATGTACCAGTCATAAAACGCAAACTCTATGATGGTTTTAAAGGAGTCGCACAGTTGCCTGATTTATCTCAGACAATGCTGGAAATGTTTGAACTCCGGATGGCTGTGACGAAGTCTCTTCAAGAGGTGGGCTTAGCACCAGTGGTATTTCTTCCTAGTAATATCTTCTTCATGACGAATGGAGAAATCTCAGGTCATTTTAGTGGCGGTTACCGTCAGTACCTCAGTTTGGGAATGACCTTAGTTTTTAGTGGTGATATGTGTGCTGATACACAACGAGGGTTTAGTGTTTGTTCTGGTGATAAAGTGGTGCAGTTGCTGTCATTACTTTTGCACCCAAAACATGTGATTTTTGCTACTGATGTGGCAGGAATTTTTACGGCTAATCCTAAAATTGATCCCAAAGCAGAGCTCATTCCTGAGATTGCTTTGAGTCGAATTCATGAATTTGAGAAAATGGCTGATGAGGCAGCTACACCAGATATTACGAGAGGTATGCGTGGAAAGCTCGATGAAATTAAACGGTTTGAACCAATCCTCAAAGCAGATGCCAAAGTGGCGATTCTTGGGATGAAGGAATCGGGCATTCTCCGACGGTATATGGAAAACGATTCTGAAGTGCCATGTACTCGTGTCATTCTCTAGATGGGAGGGGGTTCGGTTTCAATTTCTTCTGCTAGCGTATCAGGTAAATCCTGGGCTTTTTCGATTGGATGACTGTAACCTTTACGTGTAAGGTACCACCCCAGAAGGGAAACAAGCGAAACAGCTGAGAAGGTGAGAGGAAAGCCATAGATAGGCAGCAGGGCACTGAAAATGATGAGCAGCGGCATGCCAAGTAGCAAAGCTAGCGTGGGACGGAAGGAATAGAGGCTATTTCGAAACCGAGTTGGTACCACATCAATCATCACACGTGAATGTAGAATATTGGCAAGTGATGCGAAGAGTTCACAAATAAGAAAAATTCCAAAAATCATGCTGACTGGAATGATTGAAGCGAATGGAATAACCAAAAAAATAGTGACCAGATGAGGGAATGGGTAAAGAGAGATCCACGGGAGGGGGATTAACAAGAGGGGATCAGGGGTAGCTGGTGGTGGAAAGAAATATGTTGTCATGGCAAGAAGCACATAGAACAAGAAACCTACAAATTGGAGGAATCGGAAACGGGGAACCCATTTCACTGGATCGAAGCGTTTCGCTAATACACCGCTACGTTCTTGTGTTATTGCTTCTGGTGCAAATATGATGGTTCTAAAGAAGGAGACCATCACGTCACTGAAAAGATAGGCAAAGTAGAGAGGAAACAGAAGAATATTCCACCAGAGGGTACCAGTTGCCCAGATTAATACTTCTCCGAACATTGTGAACGCGACAAATTTAGAGGCGAATGAAAACTTCACTCCATCTTTTAGTATAGATCCGTACTCTGAAATCGATGGTCGTCCTTCGTTTGTTTTGCGAACACCGGGAAGGTCTCGCACAACAAGTACTACAACCAATGCGAAGATGATGCTTAGAATTGCTTGGATTAGAAAGACAAGTTGACGGTTAAACATCATAGCAAGAACACTGCCTGGGATAAGTACGGTGATTGATGCAATCTGCCAGACCATACCTAATCTTCCTGAGAAGACACCATACTGTTTTCGATCCTTATCCTTAGGCATGGCAACTCGGTAATTGTTATCAAACCACGCTTGAAAGGCTCCACTCTCTTGAGATGAGCCCAAACCGAATAAGGCGTAGATGAGGACAAAGTAGGGGAAGGGGGTGAAGATTGTGACTTGGGCGGTTATCCAAAAAGCGATCGCGTAGCAGACGAGGGAAGATGCAATAATCCAGCGATGACCAATCCAATCCCCAAGTGCAGCTGTGGGGTAGTCAAGGGCAACCTGTATCGCCATTTGTATTACTACAAGTATTCCTACAAGTGCAAGCCCAGCGATATAGTCACCGCCTCCCAGGGCCGTGGCAATGAAAATCATGTAGAAGGTTGTGGAGATTTGGAAGACTCCTGCGAAGATTGGGAGAAGTATAGCGAGAATTCTGGCTATTCGTATTCCTTCGTTAGTTGCATCCTTTAGTCCGAATAACCTGGCGAATATACTCATCACTATTACTCCTGTAGGATGGTCAGTAGAGTTGTGGTAGACGCTCACTCATTTCTTAGGTGATAAAGGTGTTGTTCATCAGTAGTATTCGTAATTCACAAGTATATTTTCGCTCCAACTGAAAACATAAACCAAGTTGTTATTTACACTGTGCTCTTTCATAATCGTGCCAATCGCCTCCAATATCTTTCACAAATTTCGGAATTCTTGGCAAGGTTTCTCTAGTAACTATTGATTTTTACGTAAAGAGGAGTGACTATATTAACGAAGAACCCATCACTTATTTTGAATAAACGAAAATTCAAAGGCGAAGTGGTATGGCGGTCAACATTGTAACCTTCTTTTCATCCGTATCTCCTCAAGAACGTATTTCAGAGATTACTGGAAAATTAAATGCCACAAAAGCCCGAATTTATACACCCGACTCGTTTTTTAAAGAAGGTGTCAAAGCGGATAAAACGATTCGAGATCAGCACAACTACTTGTTTATTGGAACAGGAGGAACTGAAGCAGAAGCGGTCCAATTCATCACAAAGTCAAAGATTACACCACCGATTCTTCTCCTAAGTCATGAGGGAAGTAACTCTTTACCAGCAGCGATGGAAATTCGGTCTTATTTGCAGGAACAGGAAATTCCTGCCCGAATCATCCATGATTCACTGGAAAATCTCACCTCAAGAATTCAAGAGTGGGAGAAATTTACCGGAGTGATCGCTCGGATTCAAGATAGCCGGATTGGTGTTGTCGGTAAAGCTTCTTCGTGGCTGATGGCATCGGATATTGACAGGTCGGCTGTCAGTAAGAAGTGGGGTGTGGAATTCAAGAGCTATTCGATGGATACTATCATTGAGAGAAAAGACGATGACTTATGGGAAGAATTTCGACCCAACCTCGAACAGTTTCTGTCCAATGCAACTAATATCGAATGCAGTAATGCGGATATTCGTCAATCTGCCATTATTGCTCAAGCCGTCGCCGCTTTGGTCCGAAATCATGATCTCAATGCTGTGACCATGGAATGCTTCAAGCTTCTAAAAGACACCGAAGTATCAGGATGTTTTGCTACTTCACATATTAACACCTTAGAGGGAGTTGTCGCTGGGTGTGAGGGGGATTTGCCAACCACCTTCACTATGCTGTTAGCCAAATACCTGACAAATCAACCTGCCTTCATGGCTAATGTAGTGGATGTTAACGTAGACAACAACTCGGTAGTCTTTGCCCACTGCACTGTTCCCACTTCGATTCTTGAATCTTATGATATCACAACCCACTATGAATCAGGAAAAAGTGTGGGCATTCGTGGTCGATTCCCATTCCGGGATATCACAGTTTTCAAAATGTTCGGAAAAGATCTAACAAGCTTCTGGGTATCAGAGGGTGTGATAACAAGAAACCTTACCAACCAGGAACAATGTCGCACGCAGATTCGAACGACACTCACAGACCCTGTCAGCTATTTCCTCTCTTCTTCTCTGGCCAACCATCACGTCATTATCCCTGGTAAACATAAACGCCTTATCATTGACTTTTTCGACTTCATTCAACGTCAATAACCATCCGAATACGTTTCTTGAGAGGAAGTAACAAACCATAAGAAAGACTCCACCTTTTTGGATAAATCCTAAACCTTTATTTAATGGCATTCAAAGCTCTTCCATTCACCAATTAAGATTTGAAACAAAAAATACCCATCATAGGTGTCGATGTATGAAAGTAAAACGCAACCCAGACGACCGTCCTTTGACCTGGCATGACCTTTGGTTTTTAGAAGCCGCTATTTCTTTGGTCATTGTTGGCGGGATTTATGTCCTCATCGCGCAATTCGTTGCCCTTCTTACGCCCTATCTGGTAATTGTAATATTTTTGGGAATCGCAGGTCTGGGTGTCGTTCTCATGGCATTGTACATCGTTGCCCATGAACGACGATTAGGACGAAGAAAAGAACTCATTGAACCTGTATCAAACATCCAAGACTTGACAACAGAACAGAAACACTCGATTAAGTGGGATCAATGGGTCAAACGCATGTATGGCAAAAAGCAACCGACCTTTCATGTGGTAAAGGTTACTAAGATCAAACGGGATCCTTCTGTTTCTGGCAAATAAGTCCAAAATATTCACTAATTCCTACTGAAACAGGATTAGTATCATCCCGCATCTTCAGCAAGCATGGCAGACTAGAGATAGAAGTCAAAATCCAATTGATGTTTGTCACTGAAAAACCAAATGAGGTCGAGCCCAAATTTCATTGAAATCACCATCGAGTTAGAGAACTGTTTCTGTTGATGAGTATAGAAATGTTTTCAGGTGAGTATGTTAGTCATTTTGTCTTAGATGCCACTCTTGGTTGCGATGTGATGTTTAAGGGTAAACGGGTAACACTTCGGGCGGTTGAATTAGATGATATTCCAGATATTCTGCGTCACTTCAACGATATTGAAGTGCGTCGGTTTCTCAATATGATTACTCCGGTGTCTGCAGAGGAGGAGGAAAAATGGATTCAAAACCTCACCCGACAACGCAAGGCAGGCACAGCTTACGTGTTTGCAATGGAACTTCAAAAACCCAAACAGTTTCTGGGTATTTGTGGCCTAATTGGTGTTGACACTATTCATCGCAGTGCGGCGCTAGGAATTGCAATGCAAAATAAACGCTATTGGGGGAAAGGGTTAGGCACTGAAGCAATACGTCTGCTTGTTGATTTTGGTTTCAACATCATCAACCTACATCGGATTTACTTGACTGTCTTTGAAAATAACCCACGAGCTGAACGAGTGTATGAGAAAGTTGGTTTTACGAAAACAGGACGCCAACGAGACGCCATTCGCCGATTTGGCCAATATATCGATTTATTTTCTATGGACCTCTTAGCTGGAGAATACAGAAAATCTAAGCCAACATCTTAGTAGTTTTGGTTTTTAACAACCAGTCAAGGACTCATCTCATAAAGATCTTTAAGCCCGAGGATTGTTTCCCAAACTTTCTGATATCGAGTAGAGTCGTATTCGGGTTTTCGAATCATTTGGTTGCAGAATTCCATTTGCTGAGGTGTGGTGCAAGATTTACTGTAGAGTTGAAGGGCGTATTTTGAGAAATCTCGAACCATGAAATCAAAGATTTGATCGAGGGTCTGTTCATCGATGTTGTGAGTTTTTGCATTTTCCAGGACGAGTTGGGCATAGACGATGAGGGCAAAGAGTTCGGTGATGGCCATGGAAAAGTCCGTATCACGTTGTTGGTCTGCATTAGGGGTTGCTTGTCCAAGGAGGTCTTTGAATTTTCCAATCTGTTCATGGAAGATTTTGACATTTGGAAGTTTAAATTGTGTGAAAATCTGATTGTAGTCGTGGAATTGGATTTTACCGAGTCCACGGGTGGGTCCTTGTTCGAAGAGGAAAGCATCGTGCTGTGGTTGGTCTTGACGTGAAACCAGTGCATATTCTTTGGGATTGAAAAAGTAGTTAAAGATAAATTTCGCGACGAGAGCGAGATTGACGTGGACGGTCCCTTCAAGTTTGGGAAGGGCTCGAATGTCGCGAGCGGCCATCTCGAAATAGGTTTCTTTTTCAAAACCCTTAGCTGCTATTACGTCCCAGAGGAGGTTGATGACTTCTTCTCCCTGAAGGGTGACTTTCATTTTCACCATGGTATTATAGAGAAGGTATCTGCGATCTTCGAGGGAGGCTACACGCATGTAGTCAACAGCTCGGAGAGCAAAGAGTTTCATGGCGACTAGACGTGTATAGGCATCAACAAACATCTGTTTGACGTGGGGGAAATCTGTTACAGACATCCCATAGAGTTGACGATTGGCAGCATGGTTAATAGCTTCGTAAAAGGCGTGTGTACAGATACCAATGGAGGCAACACCCAAGTTGTATTTGCCAACGTTCACGGTATTCAAAGCGCTATCCCAGGCTTCACGACCTTCGGAGAGAATTGCTTCTTTAGTAATGGGGTAGTCGTGGAGGCTAAATTCAGCGACGTAGTTTTGGCTGTTACAGACATTCTTGATGAGGTCATAGGCTTGGTTTCGATAATCTGCTGTGAAAAAGACGTATTCACTAGTGTCGACCATTTTACCAAAGGTTGAAACCATGGGAGCGGTGTTTGCGTTCCCGATATAGTATTTGGCTCCGTTGGCTTTGAAAGTTCCATCAGCTTGCGGGGTCAGGGACATTTCGGTAGAATAGATGTCTGCGCCATGTTGTTGTTCTGATAATCCAAACGCAAATAC
This sequence comes from Promethearchaeota archaeon, assembly GCA_048937435.1. Classification (GTDB taxonomy): domain Archaea; phylum Asgardarchaeota; class Hermodarchaeia; order Hermodarchaeales; family Hermodarchaeaceae; genus Hermodarchaeum. Next base: position 7,503 of record JBHLNC010000024.1, read on the forward strand.
TGCACCATCCTTGAGGTGTTGGGCAGCTTGTTTTTTCAGAACCTCGTTTTTGCTCATCCAGATTGGTCCGAGTCCAAGAATGCTCACTTGCCATGTATACCAGTATGCTAGCCCGTAGAATGCTAAGATTTCGTTGAACGCGTAGTTCCGCCACATATCCCATCGCGTGTCTTTGTTACCATATTCTGGAGGAGTTAGAAGTTGTGAGAAGATCTGTTCTTTTTTCTGGAACTTAATAAAATCTTCATAAAACGTTCGTGCGTGATCATCTTCTTTGAGCTTCTTTTTTCCGCGTTTTTCAAAATAGTCAATCGTCTTCAACATGATTTCTTTTGAGCGTGTATCCAGAAATTCGTGTGTATAATTTCGTGGGTTAAGTAGAAACAAATGTTACACCCCATGCTAGCGATGTTCTCCTCATCTATCTTGTGTGATAATATATTTTCTGATGATTCGGGGCTGTATTTACTCTATTTATACTAGCAGTCAATATCATATAGTATCAGTATGTTCAAAATTGAACTTTTTCTGAATAATTAAAATCTGGAAGGCTTTTCATGAACGAAACCAAGGAATCAAAAATTTACGGTTATCGTTGGATTGTACTTTTAGCATTCATGTTCATTGCAGCTGTAACGCAAATCCTTTGGATAATGTTTGCTCCAATCTCATCTCTTGTAGCATTATTATATGGTGTTGCTGAACTTGATGTTGCACTACTCTCACTGATCTTCATGGTAGTCTACATCCCCGTTTCTATTCCCTCAGCCTATGTAATTGATAATAAGGGCTTCAAAATTGCTTGTGCTATTGGAGCATTCATCACAGCGATATTCGCTGTATTCCGAGCGTTGTCACCGGATTACACATTCCTTCTCATATTTTCAGCAGGTATTGCCATAGGACAACCTTTTGTATTTAATAGCCCAACGAAAATCGCCCGACGGTGGTTCCCCGCAAAAGAACGAGGACTTGCCACAGGTCTTGGAACCATGGCTATTTTTCTGGGAATCTTTTTGGGTCTACTTGTAACTCCCTTCGCAACACTTGCATTGGGATTTACAAACACATTGTTTCTCTATGCAGGCATAGCAATCGTTGCTGCGATTGTGTTCTTTTTCATTGCTAAAGAACACCCAGCTACTCCACCTGAGATTAATGAACTTGAAGATGAAAAGATGATGACTGGGCTACGTCAAATCTTTGGTATCAAACAATTCTTCATTCTACTTGTTCTCTTTTTCATCGGTTTGGGCATTTTCAATGGCATTGCCACTTGGATTGAGCAAATACTCCTTGGACGTGTTATTGACTTAACGCAGGCGGGTATTGTGGGTGCCACAATAATTCTTGGAGGGATCATAGGGGCAGTAATTATCCCTGAACTGTCTGATAGGATTCAACGGCGAAAGCCTTTCGTCCTTCTCGCACTAGTCATGGCGATACCCTTCACGTTCTTACTCGCCTTTCATCCTGATTATACAGTGATTCTCATCTCAGCTTTCCTCCTTGGCTTCTTTCTGATGCCAGCACTTCCGATTGGATTGCAGACAGGCGCAGAATTGACGACACCCATCCCTGAAGGAACTTCAGCTGGAATTCTAATGATCTTTGGACAAGCTGGTGGCATTGTACTCATTCTTCTCATGTCAGTTGTTAGTGACATAATGCTCACCTTCTTCTGGGCAATGATGATGCTAATTGTACTAGATGTGATTGCACTATTCGTTTCACTGCTTCTCAAAGAAACTGCCAAAGGCAAACCAAAAGAGTAACCACTATTTGAAAGAATTAATTTCGGTCGAAAGTATGAAAAACCTAACTGAATTCTAAGTAGTTAGAATCGGTGAATGGATGGGATATGAAAACACTCTGAGTCAGAGTGTGATAAAGCAAAACGGCTTTTATACAACGGAACAGTGGGTAACGTAGTATTCTTCCATATGGGTGTTTATGGATTTGCTTTCAGAACGTGCAAAACGTCTCCGTGATCACAGTATTCAAGCTAAACCTTCCGTTTCATCGGAAAGGGCAGAGTTACTCACAGACTTCTTTGAGCAACATTCAAATGAGGACTTATCAATTCCAGTGACACGCGCCCTTGCTTTCAAACATATCCTTGAACACAAAGCATTGTATTTTGGAAAGGGTGAACTAATTGTAGGTGAACGAGGACCAGAACCTAAAGCGACTCCGACTTACCCTGAATTATGTTGTCATTCTCTCAAAGATTTCGATGTTCTGGAAAGCCGTGATGTAGCCCCCTTTTCTGTTAGTGATGATGTTCGCACGGTGTATCGCGAGAGGATTATTCCGTTTTGGAAAGGCAAAACGATGCGGGAATTTGTGTTCTCTGCTATGAGTTCGGAGTGGCAGACGGCCTTTTCTTCAGGCGTTTTCACTGAATTCATGGAGCAGCGTGCTCCAGGTCACGCTATTCTTGACGACAAAATTTACAATCGTGGTTTGCTGGACTTCAAACAGGATATAGAAACATCAACTGCTTCACTAGATTTTGACAAGGATCCTGATGCGACTTTAAAGGAACAAGAACTGAAGGCAATGGCGATTTCAATTGATGCCTTAGTCCAATTCGCAGAACGTTATGCGAAAAAAGCCTTAGAACTCGCTGAAAAAGAGAAAAATCCGTCACGCAAGGAAGAGTTAGAAAAAATTGCTGCTGTTTGTTCTCATGTTCCTGCCCATGCGCCTCGTGATTTCTGGGAAGCTTTGCAGATGTATTGGTTTGTTCATCTTGGTGTTATTACCGAGTTGAACGTTTGGGATTCCTTCAATCCTGGACGGCTTGATCAACACTTGCTTCCCTTCTACGAAAGAGGGATTGAAGCTGGAACCTTCTCGAAAGAGTTTGCTAAGGAATTACTGCAGTGTTTCTGGGTCAAGTTTAATAATCAACCCGCTCCACCGAAAGTTGATGTTACGGTAGAACAAAGCGGAACCTATCAAGATTTTGCTCTCATCAATGTGGGTGGGCTCACCCCAGACGGGGAAGATGCAGTCAATGAACTCTCTTACATGATTCTCGATGTCTGCAACGAAATGCAACTGATTATGCCTAGTCTATGTATTCAATTGAGCTCTAAGAACCCAGATCAATTCCTCCATCATGCGTTAACCGTTGTAAAAGCTGGATTTGGTCAGCCTTCAATCTTCAATACCGACGTCATCATTCAAGAATTTCTACGTGCAGGTAAATCCTTGGAAGACGCCTTGAGTGGCGGACCCAGTGGGTGTGTCACGGTAAGTGCCTTCGGGAAAGAAAGTTGCATCCTTACCGGATATTGTAACTGGCCGAAGATTCTCGAATTAGCCTTGAATAATGGTCAAGATCCAATAACAGGAAAACAAATTGGTCCTACAACAAGTAAGGTGACAGGTTTCACATCATTTAATGATGTACTACTTACCTATAAGCAGCAATTGCAGTATTTCATCAATCTCAAAATTAATGGCAATAATCGGATTGAGCGATTATATGCACAGAACATGCCTGCACCGTTTCTCTCTTTGCTATTTGATGACTGTATCAAGAAAGGTAAAGACTACCATGATGGAGGACCACGATACAATTCCACCTACATTCAAGGTGTTGGACTAGGAACGCTCACGGATTCACTGTCAGCTGTGAAATACCACGCATTTGATAAACGGACCGTTTCAATCTCATCACTAATCAGAACTCTGAACAAAAATTTTGAAGACAATGAAGAACTACGGCAACGGCTCATTACTGAAGCCCCAAAATTCGGTAATGATGATGACTATGCTGATACAATTGCCCAAGAAGTCTTTGATGTCTACTTTTCAGCTATTGATGGACGTCCGAACACCAAGGGTGGCGAGTACCGTGTGAACTTACTTCCAACAACCGTCCACATCTATTTCGGTCGTGTTACAGGGGCTACACCCAACGGACGAAAAGCGGGTTATCCACTGTCTGATGGCATTTCACCAAGTCATGGTTCAGACACTTGTGGCCCCACTGCAGTTATTCACTCTGTGTCCAAAATTGACCATGCGAAAACTGGTGGAACTCTTCTAAATCAGAAACTGATTCCCAGGCTTCTAAACACAGAATCTGGTGTCGAGAAATTATCTGCCCTTATCCGCACCTACTTCAAACTTGGCGGTCATCATATTCAGTTCAACGTAATCGATGCACACACTTTGAAGGATGCTCAAAAGCACCCTGAACTGTACCGTGACCTCATTGTCCGTGTTGCAGGTTATAGTGACTACTTTGTCGACATTGGTAAAGAACTGCAGGATGAAATCATTGCAAGAACAACTCAAGAAAAGTTCTAATTGATTAAACCTCTTGCCAGACAAAGAGGATATCCTCACTGTTTGTTGCACTTTTGGAAAAAGTGGAAGATGTCAGGAACTAATTGTGAGTTCCTGACAGGGAGGTACTCAAAGGATTGAGAAGGAATGAGAGGAAGAGAAACAAAGTAAAGGTCGTCCCAAGTATCATGGTGTTAAATCGCATTCCTTGTCACCTCGTTCCTCCTAGATTTCTGGTCGTGAAAGACGTTTGACTCCGATCACCAGTGATAGGCTTCCGACAATGAGGAGACTCATCATGCTGATGAAGGCAAAGGCATAGGGCATTCCTGTTACCCCTACAGCATCACGGATCATATCCCAGAAAGGCAATCCTGCGATGTCACCTAACATCGTTATAATTATGGGAGCGAAGAGAGCGAATTGAGCACCCATGCTTGTAATGATCATGTTCATTTGATGTTCTGG
>JBHLNC010000326.1:0-3015 GCA_048937435.1 Promethearchaeota archaeon
GGCACTTGTGACTCCCTGCAAAATCTCGGAGATGTTTGGCGTGCCCGGTTCCCCGAAGACACTGTACTTCGCGTAACCTATCCAGTCGCCAGAGATGGAGCAGCCATAACCTATCTCGCTGAGGAACTTCGCGAGTTTAGTAACCATTTGGAAATAATCTTTGGATCTAAATTTTCAATAGATAAGTACCAAGAAGCTGTGGCATTAACTGCAGAATTTCGTGCCGCTGCCCAATTCATAGTCGCCGCCCGTATTCTTCAACCCTCGATTTATCCATATCCTGAATATGCCAAGCTAATACGCCAGTTCTTTACTGCTCCAGGTCCCCACACATTGCATCAGGCAGAACAAGTGGCTTCAGAGGTTCAACAGGAATTACGGACAAGTCAATTAATCCCTTCTGTTGAGGCTCTCCGTTACGGGCTTCTTAAAGGTCAAGTCCCAGAACTTACGGTTGCTCCTAAACGAAAAGGTCCTCGAATAGTAGTGGTGGGAGGGATGATTGATCCAGAAGGAATAGCTGTTCTATTTGAAAATGCAAAAATCAGCACTGAAGTGGAAGAGGCTCAAATCATACTTGATATCTTATCATTCAGCTTTCGAACAGTATTTCACCCTCCGGCTAACTTGCAGGGCGATCCCTTTCATGAACTTGCCCAAAGTATCATCTCGGCTCCTGCTGAACCCACACAAGAAGGGTTAGCAGCCCGTCTCAACTTTCTTGAGGCAATATTTGACAAACTCAGAATCGATGGATTAATTATCGGAGAACATTCTTTCTGCGACCCTGATCAATTCGAAATCCCTGGTATGCTCAGAATTGCTGAGAAAATGAAAGTGCTCACCGTACGCTTACCACTAGATCCCGAGTTCTCGGACAGTGCCCGAATTGAAGGTCGGCTGCAAAGTTTCCTCGAAACATTAAGTGTTAAACGATAAAGGATGGATGCGAAAAGATGTCACAAAACACAACAACTGAACCAACGAAAGAAAAAGCTTACCGAAAACTCTACACAAGCAAACTTCTTCGAGAAACTATGACCCTGCACATCCTAAGTACTAAAACCGCATCACAAAACGGGCGACTCGTTTGGGTAACATCTGGGTTTCCTGTTGAGATTCCTGTCGCCTTTGATACCGTTGCTGCTTACCCTGAGCAATATGGGGCCATCGTGGGTTCAGAAAAATGCGGTCCGCTACTCTGTGGGTTTGCTGAGGAGCTAGGCTTTTCTCAGGAATTGTGTTCATATGCCCGGTCAAGCATCGGATCTGTCAAAAAACCTGAACAAAGCCCTCTCACAGGGCTTCCTATTCCCCAGGCATTACTTGCTTGTAACAACATTTGCGGAACAGTCCTTGGGTGGTATGAAGCGGTATCCGAAATGACTGGGGCCCCAGTCTATCTCGTTGATACACCACCCTTAGAGGGAGATCAGCCTCCCCATCATCTTGCTTATGTCAAATCCAACCTCGAGGGATTAATCACGTTCATGAGTGAAACCTTCAATTCATCCTATGATGAAGAAAAATTACTGCAAGTTGGTGAACTTTCTAATGCTGCTGTCAATCTTTGGACCAAGTCTCTCGAAGCATGTAAGAATAAACCCTCGCCCTTGAATTGTGCTGATCGATTCATCTCGATGGCGCCCATTGTGGCTCTGCGAGGAACTCAACAAGCCATCGACTTCTATCAAGCCTTCTATGGCGAAGTTAAAGAACGCGTCAAACAAGGACTTGGTGCCATTCGTGAGGAACGAGTCCGACTTCTTTGGGATAACATCCCACCCTGGTTCACCATCTATAACTTCTTCAATTCACTTGCGAAGAAAGGTGTTGTCTTCCCTGCAGACTCTTATACCCACGCGTGGTCGGCTAGCATTCCTCGTGGTGAAGCCCTTGAGAGTATCGCCCAAGTTTATAGTAAAATCTGGCTTAACAAGGGACTAACGGCAAAAATTGACAAAATGTGTAATCTAATCAAAGATTACAAGCTTGATGGTTTCGTACTGTTTTCCGTTCGTTCCTGTAAACGCTATTCGCTGGGTCAGATGGTTACAAAAGAGGAAATCACACGTCGAACAGGAGTTCCTGGTGTCATAATCGAAGGAGATATGGTTGATAGTCAACAATATAATGAGGCACAAGCTGAAACGCGTGTTGACGCCCTTTTGGAAATGATTCTCTGAGGTCTAACCACTTTGGTAAAAACATCCAATTATGGCATTGGGATTGATGTGGGGTCCACCACAACAAAGGCAGTTCTCATTGACTCAACAGGCAGGGTCAAAGCCCGATATCTCCTAGCTACGGGAGCTTCTGCCAAGAAATCTGTACAACGTTGTCTTGATAAATTAGCTTCGCAGTCAAAACAAGACCTCTCTGACATCGCGATGATTAGCACAGGATATGGTCGGAGCCAAGCCAATTTTGCCAGTAAATCCGTAACCGAAATTACTTGTCATGGGATCGGTATCCATAGTCTCAACAAAGAAATCCAAACGCTCATCGACGTTGGCGGTCAAGATTCGAAGGTCATACGCATCGGATCAAACGGACGACCCATTGACTTTGAACTAAACGATAAATGCAGTGCTGGAACCGGACGCTTTCTAGAAGTGATGGCACAAGTTTTAGAGATTCCAATCCAAGAGTTAGGTTCCCTTGCCCTCAAAGCGAAATCTCCCTCTGTCATTAGTAGCACTTGTACTGTTTTTGCTGAAAGTGAAGTCATTGGACGAATTGGTGCCGGTGATACGCCTGCCAACATTGCTGCTGGGATACACAAGGCTATGGCTGCAAAAATCGCTACACTCTCCCAACGTGTGCGAGTGGTAGAACCAGTCGCTGTGACTGGTGGTGTAGCGTTAAATCCTGGATTTCGCTTCTACCTTGCTAAGCAACTCCAAACGGAACTTTGGGTACCCGGTGAACCGCAATACACTGGTGCATTAGGTGCTGCTCTTCTCGCAATTGATACCCATGAATGAGAAACAGTTATGGGTATACGGAACCAAC
>JBHLNC010000327.1:0-3005 GCA_048937435.1 Promethearchaeota archaeon
GATACCAGTGATTTCTTCACGCGTCATCATTCGTTGAAATCGGTCACCACGCATTCATGCAACACCGCGCTATCATCCTGTTCAGTGGGATTAAAGCTCTATCGTAAATTAATCTTAGTACTGAAATCGCTCCAAAAGCTCTATAAATGGTACTTTGGAATCAGTTTCAACATCACTGATGCAGGGCCCTTGGCCTAGTATGGATAGGGCGACAGGTTCCGGACCTGTAGATCCCGCGTTCAAATCGCGGAGGGCCCGCCACGATTCTTTTAGGTCAATATATCGCGTGTAGCGTAACTAAAAGGCTTATAGCTCAATCTTTCACAGGAACAGACCTCAAGCGTGGAGGAGTAATCAGTGCAAATCCAATCTCGGTGTGTGAGTTGTCTCATTTCTCGAGGATTCCAAGAAGTACAACTGGCAACTACGGATCTTGAACTACAATTGGCAGCGATTTCTGAAGTGGTTGGAATCTTAAACAACTCCTTGACTACGGGTGGTCGGCTGGAAAAGATTCCAGCTTATGTTGGAACGCTTCGAGACCAAACAATTCAACGAGTAACCGGCTGCTCTGACCCGTATGCTTCATGGAAACAGGAATCCAATGAAACCGCATTGAAGTTAGTCCCCTCGCTCGAAGGCTTCGTAGACAAGGTAAAGAACTCCAAACAACGATTTCGACGTGCATGTTTGGCTGCTTCTCTTGGAAATGTAATTGAATATGGGGTGGCAGGCCATGAGATTCCTTGGGACGATTTGAAGAAACTGATTTCTCAAACTGAAGCTGAGCTTGCTATCGACCACATTCCAGCGCTGTATCAGTTAACACAAAAGGCAAATACGATCCTTTATCTCACAGATAATGCCGGTGAAGTCGTGTTTGATCGGCTTCTTGTTAAAGCCTTGACCGAGATGGAATCTAGGGTCATCGTCGCTGTGAAGGGTTCTCCCGTGCTGAATGACGCGATGCTTGCAGACGCGAAGGTTGCGGGATTGATGGATATTGCTGAAATCATAACAACTGGTGGGGGAGCCGTAGGGGTATTGCCACAGTGGTGTACGAAGGAATTCTTGAACCACTTTAGAGAAGTAGATTTAGTCATAGCAAAGGGCATGGGTCACCATGAAACTCTTCCTGAGTTTACGTTACCTACACCGAGTGCCCACCTGCTTCGAACCAAGTGTGCACCCGTAGCACGTTCATTGAATGTCGCAAAGGATCGAAACGTTGTAAATGTCTTAGTCAACCATCAAGGTCCCTTAGGCCCATTGGTAAAAAACTAGCAGGGGGCTAAGATGCCTATTCAGTCTCAGTGCCGATGTAGTAGTATTCGCCCCGTTGTTTTTGTTCACGGTCCAATCGACTATCTTCTTTGTTCACTCTTGGCCGTCCTGTTGCGTGGTCGCGACGGAAAGTAACGCCCATAGCACTGAGGAAGATATTCATGCCATTTCGAAGATCGATAGGAGCTTGACATAGCCCTTCTTTTCCAGGCATTCCTGAAAACACCGAAATTGTGTCTGCGAATGCTGAGAGTGCAACCATATCATGTTCAACGACGAATGCCGCCTTGCCCTGACCGTGAACAATGGAACGAATAACATTGGCTGCGGCTAATCGTTGCTCGATGTCGAGGAAGGCTGAAGGCTCATCAAGGAGATAGAGATCAGCTGGACGGGCAAGACAAGCAGCGATAGCTACACGTTGCAGCTCACCACCACTTAATTCGCTGATTATGCGATCTTCTAATGTATCAAGCGAGAGGGGTCTAAGGACTTCGGATTTGAATAAACTCGTGAGTACCGTAGCACCTCCGGCGCCTTGAAGTACTTCAATAACTGTTTCATTACTTTCAGAACTAAGATATTGTGGTTTGTAACTAACTTTGATGTCGGTTTCAGGGATGGTACCCTCATCCGGTTCTAAATCCTGAGCGAGAAGTCGTACAAACGTGGTTTTTCCAATGCCATTGGGTCCAAGCACACCGATTACTTCACCTTGATGCACTTGACCAGGCATGACTTGAAGTGTAAAATCTTTGAAATGCTTGACCATTGCTTCGTATTCTAGGAGGAGCTCAACCGTTGTCCAAAATTCAGGTGATGGCGGACGAGTTTCAAATCGAATTTCTTCACTCCGAAATCGAACATTGCTATCAGGAAGATATCCATTCAAATAGATATTGATGCCCTCCCGAACTCCATGAGGGTTTGACACAATTCCATACACTCCAGGAGTGCCATAGAAGATGCATACATAATCTGAGATATAGTCGGCTACTGCTAAGTCGTGAACAACACTGATAACCATTTTTCCCTCTCGGGCCAGTGAACGAATCGCTCGGGCTGTCCGAACACGTTGATAAACATCAAGATAGGAGGTGGGCTCATCTATCAAATACACATCTACATTACGGACCATTACAGCGGCGATTGCAACACGTTGGAGTTCACCGCCACTGAGTACCGAAACATCTCGCTGCATAATACTTTGGAGTTCTAGTTGTTCAGCAAGCGCTGTAATTTTTTCACTATCGCCTGTAGATTCAAGAAGCTGTTGAACCGACCCTTGATAGGCTTCAGGAATTGCTGTCACATTTTGAGGTTTGTAGGCAACCGTCAGATCCCCCTGAGAAGCCTGTTCGAAATAGGGCTGCAGTCCTGAACCACGATAATGGCGAATGATTTCCGCCCAGTCAGGAGGATCATCGAAATTCCCAAGATTCGGTTGTAGCTGGGTAGCTAGAATCTTTAGCGCTGTCGATTTACCCGTTCCATTTGCACCCACAAGACCAGTGACAGCGCCCGGTGCGGGGATAGGGAGGCGGAAGAGTTTGAAGCTATTCGGTCCGTATCGATGGGATGTGTCCGTATCCAATTCGTCTGCCAGGTTAATAATACGGAGTGCTCTAAAGGGACATTTTCGTGTACATATACCACAGCCTGTACATAGAAGTTCGACTACACGGGGCTGACTATCTTTGACGTTTTTATCAAAGATCACC
>JBHLNC010000328.1:0-3001 GCA_048937435.1 Promethearchaeota archaeon
TTTTGCATTCTTTGATTATGATTGAGAGCTTCCTTTGGACCTCTTGTTCATTAGCTATCTCCGCTTTTGCTATGTTAGTTCCTTCACACAATACAATATCGGGTTTTCCAGATTTTTGTACGGCATTTACAAAATCTTGGGTTAATTGTGGGCGAGTTCCGTGCCTTCGAAAATCACCAGTGTACACGATACTGGTTTCAGAACAGTGAATGATAAAACCATAGGCTGCAGGAATGCTGTGATCTACATGAATCGGATAGGCTTCCACGTTGCCTATCTTGATCCGGTCACCGGTACGAAAGGTTTCGATTTTAAGACCCTCGATGTCAGTATCGAAGACCTTCCTTGCGCCTTTTAATCGGGCTTCAAATATTCGTCGTGTGCATTCTCCCATGTAAATCGGAATGCTACGGTTTAACAGCGGAATATAGCCACTATGATCGGTGTGTGCATGAGACAGGAGAACGGCGTCGATATCAGATGCAGGTTGTTTTTTCTTTTCGGGTTGATCATAGAGGTTCGACATATCTGGAGTTGCGCCGATTTGGATGAGGTCCTCAAGGGAGTTGGGGGATACGGGAAAATCGTAGTACTCCCGCATGGTTTCAAAAGATTTCCCAAAGTCGAGGAAGAATCGCACTTCATGTCCTTTATCCTCGACTAGGATTTTGTTCGCGCCTATTTCGCCAGCGCCACCATAAACAGTAATGGTTACTGCCATGCTGTATACTCCACCAGTTGTCTGTTATGGGTGTTTAGGTCGTCTTGTTTTGGGAACAAAGCTGTGGAGGATGCCTTGAGACAGGCTTCCACAGCCTAAGATATCCTCTTTGTGGTAGACAATTACATAACCTCTTTGTTTGTTTTCATAATTAATGGATTCACCTTGCATCCATTCTTGAGCCTGCTCATCTGTCAAATGGATAATCTGTTTTGTTGCATATCGACCTAGCAGTATAGCGCCATCCATTGTTAAGCGAACCGCGCGGGGAGAATACTCTCCCACATAGAGCCCTGACGAGCCAGTGTATGGAATATCGGGAAGAAGCGTGCCCGCGACCTCACTAATTAAGCGAATGCGTTTTTTCCCAGACTGGAGTAACCGATAGCCTTTGAGTTTGGGAATACCAAATTGGGTAAAAAGTAGATCCCAAACGTGTGACTCCCATTCTTCATCAATTATTAGTGGCGAGAATTTCGGTTTGCGCATCACTTTTCCTTCCTGATGAGAGCAATGAAAAAGCCGTCCGTGTCATTTTCGTGCGGATAAACGCGAAGGCACTTATGGAGGGTTTCATGATATTGCGTGTCCTCCCAACGAGTCAGTCCGGGGTGACTCTTTATACCGGTAATTTTGGGATGAACGATACCAGCCTCTGGTGAATGACTGAGTAAATGATGAATGACCGCTTCATTTTCTTCAGGGTGTAGACTGCAGGTAGAATATACCAAATGACCGCCAGGCCTAAGTAACCGGAATCCAGATGTGATGAGGCCTTTTTGGAGAGTTTGAATGCCTTTAATTCGTTGGAAATCTTTGATGCTAAATTGGTGAGGTTTACTGCGAAGATGGCCTGAAGCAGTGCAGGGTGCGTCGATGAGTACACAATCGAATTTTAGGGGAACCCGAGTTGATAGATGACGTCCGTCTTCACAGAGCACGAGGGTATTGATTACCCCGCAGAGTTGGAGGTTATGTCCCAGACTTGTGATGCGACGGAACACCCGATCATTCGCTATTATCGCCCCTTGATTGTTCATCATTTGTGCAAGTTGAGTGGTTTTGGATCCAGGAGCAGCGCAAAGGTCTAACACGAGATGGTGAGGTTCAGGATTGAGGGCTAAGGGCGGAAGCATGCTTCCTCCTTCTTGGATGTAATAATAGCCCAGTGAATATTCTCTGGAAAAAGGGAGTTGTTTGTGATTACCAGCGACTCGGAACCCTGCAGGATACCAAGGTAACGGAGTAGCAGAAATATTGAGGTCTTTTAATCGGTGTAGCCCTGACTGGATGTCAATTTTTAGTGAGTTAATTCGGATGAAATGAGCAAGAGGCTGGTTGATGCTTTCAATGAAGCAGCTGTATTCATCAGCTAAAAGGACTTGAAAGCGTTTCTTAAAGACAGGTGGTATAGCCTCTTCCTTTATTATAATTTGTAACGCTTCCTTAATTTTCTGAGCGGGATAGGGGAGTGCCTATTCGTGCTCGCTGAATTTGCCAGATGTCAGTGACTCGGGTATCGTCGGTGATGTAGTAGTGGTCAAACAGATTGGTGGTGAGACAAGAATGGTTGGGTATAATTCGAATAAGATCTCCAGGCGTGAAAGAAGAATGGGAAGACCGATTGGCAAACTGAATTTTCCCATGTACGTGGGACAAACTTACAATCTTTGCCTGTGCTGTGACCTCATCGTGAATTGATGTGAGGACTACACCATATCCCTGATTGGGATCAATGTGAGAAGCTCCAAGATCCCGGGATAAGGTTGAAGCCCCCGCATCGATTATAACATAGTCAGATTGAACACTTACCACGCTCGCCAGAACCGAAAGGGCGCAGTCTGAGAGTTCACAGACGCCAAGCATAACCTGAGTGTTATCGAAGAATACGTAGTTTCCTGGGCGAATCTCAGTTATCCCTTCCTGAAATCTTTCAGTTATTGTTGCTGTTGGTGTTGCGCCAATCGATACAGTGTTAGGTTCAAGTCCTTCGGCCTGGAGTCGTTGTGTAAATTGTAGCATAATATTTTGCTCTTCCTCTGCAATAGCACTTAGTTCTGCACGAGATTTGGAATAGTAGGCGTGTCCAGCATGTGTTAAAATCCCTTCAAAGGTGAGATGAGACGCATCATTGATTTGTTGGACTAGAGCAATTGAATCCTGTTGCGTAGGATCAATGCCACACCGAGGATAGCCCGAGTTCACTTTAAGCAAGACCTTCATTGTTTGACCTGCAGCGATGCATTCGGCTTCAAGCGCAGTTACTATGGAAGGATGATC
>JBHLNC010000329.1:0-2994 GCA_048937435.1 Promethearchaeota archaeon
GTACGTATGCCTTTTTACCAAGAAATGTGACGACATGACAATATAGTGGAGGAGAAAGGGGTAGAGGGCGACTTTGGATTTGTGCGTGTAATTGAGAAAGATTTTGTAGGAGAAGGGTGGCCTCGTTTTGGAGCGCCGCACCCGGCTCATTACTTATTCGATAAAGGATAAAATCGCAGTAAGCAACACCCCGAAAGTCATAGATGCGATAGACGCGTTGGGTGCCATTTTTTCCTATTGGCAAGGATACGAACTCATGATGCTGAAGGGTTTCCTGAATATCGCCTGTTTGTACGTCATTCACAGCTGTCACTTCGCCGTTGAACAGTAGCGACTGCGAGCGGCTTTTGGTTAATTTTTAAGGATTTCTATTCATGACACGATTGGAAAAATAACGAGATTCAAATTCAGTTAACCCATTAAATGTGCAGTATTTAATCATGAAATAGTCAGTAGACAAGGAGTGGGTTTTGTGAGGAGTCATGTTATCGTTGTGGCTTTGAGGAATATTCAGGCAAAGGGCCAAGCGTTCGTTAGTCACGGGAGAAAACCTTTGGTTCCAATTCAGAGTATTTTCTATATGGTCCTTGGTTTCCCAGAAGTCGATACTCTGAATTGACTGGAAACAAAAAAATTTCACAAAATTGTGAGGATTTCTGAAAAAACTAGCACGCTATCATCTGCGGCATAGTCTCTGAGAGGAAAGTGTGGAATAATGAGAGTCGACGTTAAATCCGAATTGAAGGCTTTTCTATAAGATTCTTCTGTGAACATTTTTCAAAAGAGTTTCAGATATTCGTTTGAAAATCTGAAAATCTGAATTTGATTACCTTTTTTGAGTTGACTAAGAATTGAGACCTTGGGCAGTTTAAGTAACATCTTTTCTAGGGTTCTACGAGGAGTGACTGTGGTTTGAGCGAGTCACATTGGTTAATCAAATCAACTTTGAGACAGGTTGCATTACAGGCTAGAGGTCCAGCGGTAGCTATTGCAAAAGGGATGCTTGAGCAAATCCCTCAATTCCTATCTGTAGGGATGCCGGTCGAAATAGCGCTCCGAGAATCCTTGATAATCGCTATTCACGCAGCCCAACTCAAATCACATCATTGTGTTGGTAGTGACAGACACGCCCTTGATGACTTCATTAGAATGTGCATAAAGATGGAATCAAAAACAGGACACCTTGTCAACGTTTAACATGCAACAAAATCCTTACTCTGAGATTCTTTTTTTTGTTCAACTTAGAGAAGCCATTTGATGAAAAAAGCTTTAATTGCCAGATGAAAGATGGAGGCAAGATTTTCTTGATAAGAGTTGTTTGCAATGGCAGTATCTGCGTATTTCATGTGTAAAGTGTTCATGGGTTATATCCAAGATGTCGTGGATGCTCTCCGTGGACTCGAAACTGCAACGAGTATCACGGTGACCACGGGGGAGTTTGATATCATAGTGCGATTTGATTTACCAAATCTTGAAGCGCTTTATGACCTAACGGTTAATCACATTGGAAAAATCAAAGGAATGGAAAGCGTTACAACTGCAGTTGTAGAAAAGGAATTCTAAGGTAGAATAGTAGGTGCTAAGACGGAGGGGAGATCATTGCGAGCAGCCATGGAACGGCGAATGGGGTCTCAACGCGCAAAAACCGTGTTTTATTTTCTCGCGTTAATCTCTGGTGTATTGTACGCTTTTTCCGTATTTTCTGATATCTTCATTTATCGCTTTTTCCTTCCAAATCCAATAGCCTTCGCTCTAGCTGAACAATGGTTGGCACTCCTGTTTACTATCATTTTGTTATTTGTCCTGAGTATACCAACTAATCGGCTAAGAAGAAGAAGCCTAGGAACCCAGCTTGACCGATCATTTTCCCACATAACACTGCCATCAAAGAAAATTCTGTTAGACATCGTCCTCGCAGGTGTTTTTTCTGGAGTTGCCACTTTTGCTTACTATTACGTAGCGGGGATTAGTGGTGATGTCTCAGCAGTCATTCCATTTTCTCGTTTTTCACTAATCTATCTCATGATTGGAGATCTGATTCTTATCCGCGACTGGCCTAGCCCCATTGAAGCTCTTTCCATACTCGCCATTACCTTTGGAGTGATTCTCGTCGGGATTACACCTGGAATTTTCAACCCATATTTACTACTCTTTGTAATCACCCTCTGGGCTGGCACAATTGCTGTAAGCGTTTTTTTTCAAAGTCGAGCAAAACGCACAGAAATCCGGCTTGGGACCACCATTGACTCGCTTAACCTTCGTTTATGGTTACTTCTCTTCCTGAACTTGTTCATGACCTTGCTGATGTTACCGCTCATTACTCCCGACGTCGTAGTCCTTCTAATAGTCCAATTGCCAATTGTTGCCCCCTGGTTATTATTCCCAATCGGATTGACGTTTCTATCTCTGATAGCATATCTTCAAGCCCTAGGTCGAGGAAAGATGTCCGTTGTCCAAAGTGTTGGTTCCATTGCAATCATTCTGGGAATCCCACTCACTCTTATGGGAGCATTTCTATTTCCAGGTGTATTCAATCCACCTACAAGCGAATTTTTATCCTGGCTTCTCAAATTAACAGGCACAATTTTCGTCATAGCCGGTATCATTGCTCTTTCCATGAGTGAAATACATGGGTATGTTCTTGTCAAACTTCGACAGGGAACAGGTGATATCATGACAGATTTACGTCGAATACATGGTGTACGCCGAGTCTCTGCCATTTCAGGAAAATGGGATTATCTAATCCGAATCGATATTCGAAGCCTTAGTAGTGCTAGAGCCAAAACTCTCAAACTTATCGAGGAGACACCGGGTGTAGTTGATATGGAAACCCTCCTCATTTTAAGAGAATGGACTTAAGGTGGATTCACTCATTATTTCACTTTTCGACCTGCCTCCATAAGTTATATAAAAAAACTAAAATCGGCTCGTCATTGATTCACCATGGACCCGTCTACACTTCTTCCAATAGATGGACTCAGCGAGGGTTATGGT
>JBHLNC010000330.1:0-2985 GCA_048937435.1 Promethearchaeota archaeon
GAGTATGTTTCGAACCTGCAAATCGGATTACCAGACGCAGTGAATCACCCTGATTTAATATGCGTAAACGTCCCTGATAAGATTCCTGCTTATCAAACCGTAGAAAAAGATGCCCTTTCTTATCAATACGGCTCTCGAATGTTTCAGCAATTTCCCTACGATCTTCTGCAAGGAGTCGATTTCCAATAGACTGCACAACAAGTTTCGCTTGTACAGGCTGGTCTAAGCAAATTTCCAGACGAATAATTGGATTATGAAAATGACCGCGCACCTTATTCTGCTTGAATTCTAATAAGGTGTGAACCTCTTCGGGAAACAGATTAGTAATTGCCGTTTTTACTTTCTCTTCATCCTCAGTTGCATGCACTAGTGCTTGTACATCAATTCGAACTGGTCCCCGTTGCGATACGGACACAGGTTCGTCACTTCCCAAAAGGAATTTTGTGTATTTACTTTCCTCTTCGACCATATTTCCCGATACTAGGACGAAGTTTTTCGGCGCCCTTTCCCTTGTGGCGTAGACCACGTGAAGTTTTACCTGCAGGAGTTAATCCTCGAAATACTCGACCCTTTTGAACTGGTTCACAAATCCAACTGATTCGCTGATCAGCTTTGATTGCTGGATGAGCCGGGTCAACCAAGACGATTTCATACCAGAGATTCTTTCCATCCTCAGCGATATAGTAAGAACCAAGTACTCGCAGATTTGGGAATTTTCGGACCACACGTTCCTCAGCAATCCATTGCCTGCTGCGACCGGGCGTAATTTTCACCGTTCCCATCTTCTTTGGTTTTCGACCCATCGTTGGTCGCTGTTTCCGGCGAGAACCACGAGTAATACGCTGGCGAACTACAACGAAACCCTGCTTTGCACGATACCCAATTTGACGAGCGCGATCAAGTCGAGTGGGTCGATCAATGCGATTAGTTGCAGGTTCTTTTCGCCACTCGATTAGCCGTGTGCGAATCAGGGCTTTCAATTGTTTATCATGGCTAGCATAGAGCTCGCCCATGTGTTTGTACATCGACGTAGACGCCTCCGCGTAATAAGGGATAGCGAACCGCCATTGTATATAAAATTGTTATGCTACTACTTGAGAAGTGCTAATAACTTCTCAGCGATAACCATGGAATTCGCTCGTGAAGCTTCATTGGTCTGAGCACCGATATGAGGAGTAGAAACAACGTTTGGTAAGGCGATGAGTTTTTTGAGTAACTCGCTAGAAAAGGGAGGTTCTTCAGAAAAGACGTCGATGCCTGCACCCCCAAGGTGACCATCAACAAGACTTTGATACAAGGCGTCCTCATCAACCACACCCCCGCGCGCGGTATGGATTAAGATTGCCCCTTTGGGCATTGCAGAAATTTCTTGTTTTCCAATGAGTCCACGAGTTTTCGGTGTTAGAGGTACATGTATCGTGAGAACATCGGAGACTGAAGCTAATTCGTCCGAGGGTAGAAACTTTACGCCCATTTTTTTCATAACCTCAATCCGTTCAGGCAGAATGTCAAAGCCAAAGACTGACATCTCAAAGGCCAGAGCCCGTTTTGCAACTTCTTCTCCAATGAGACCAAATCCCCAAATACCCATTCTTCGTCCGCGAAGCTCGCCACCTATACTTTGCTTCTTCAACCATTGTCCTTGTCGAATTCCTTGATCACCAAATGCTACCTTACGAATAACGGCAAGAGCTAAAGCAAAGACCAGTTCTGCAACTGACACTGAGGGACCTTCAGGAGAATTAATGACAGAAATTCCCTTTTCTTTAGCAAAAACAAAATCAACGTTATCCAGTCCAACGCCAGACCGAGCAATCACTTTCAGTGATTTACCGGCTTCAATGACATCTCGAACCACCTTTGTGCGACTACGAACGATGATTGCATCATACTCCCCAATTGTTTCCACCAATTGGTCAGCCGTGATGTCTGTCTGAAGAATAAGATCAAATCCGGCTTTTTGTAATTGTTCAACCGCATCATCATGAATGGCATCTGCAACCAATATGCGACCCTTTGCCACTTTTTTCACCCATTTTTCTTTGAACGCATTGCTTTTCTAATCGAAGCTAGCAATTTCATCTGCGAATGCTACTATCGCTCTGATTTATTTGTTGTCGTTATTATTAGAGCATGGAGTTTGGTTGATTTGTTGATAGGGATCGTTGGAAAACCATCATCGGGAAAAAGCACGTTTCTTAACGCAGCCTGTCGTACTGCAGCCAAGGTGGGGGCATATCCCTTTACTACCATTGATCCAAACCCGGGTACCGCCTATGTTCGGGTTGATTGCATCTGCCAAGAATTTGAGGTTGAATGCAACGCTAAAAATTCCATATGTCGAGAAGGAGTACGTTTAATTCCAGTCGAGATGCTTGATGTTGCAGGGCTTGTCCCAGATGCCCATAAGGGTCGTGGACGAGGTAATAAGTTCCTGGATGATCTCCGACGGGCTGATGCGTTTATTCACGTAGTCGATTCATCCGGATCACTCGATGCTGAAGGTCGTGATGTAGAACCAGGGTCGTGGGACCCGAGGCAAGATGTTGAATTCTTGGAACGAGAAATTAGTATGTGGCTTGTCCAAATTTTGCAACGGGATTGGCGTCGTCTCTCACGAAGAGCTGAAACTGAAAAAATGAGTATCAGTTCCCTTTTGGGAGAGAAACTTTCAGGATTACAAATTATTGAGACAACTATCAAAGAGGCGCTTCGAGATGCACAACTGCAAACCGATAAACCCACGGATTGGACGGACGAAGAGTTGGAAGCTTTTGTTCAGAAGCTTCGGCGTCGAGCCAAGCCCATGGTAATCGCTGCGAACAAAATTGACCGCGCTCAAGCAGCCCAAAACTTCGAATTACTCAGCCAACTCACAGATGAAACCGTGATCCCTTGTTCTGCAGCAGGAGAACTAGCTCTTCGAAATTTGAGTGAAAAGGGCATCATATCCTATCAACCAGGAGCAAACCAATTTGAAATCCT
>JBHLNC010000331.1:0-2957 GCA_048937435.1 Promethearchaeota archaeon
ATCCCGTGGAAACCATTTCCATTCGCGAAAAAAGATGAAACGGGTAACTGGCGACTGAACAGTGACCCGATACCTCTGTGCTGGAGTGTCAAAGCTAGCAGACCCTAAGGATGTTACTCGGGCATTTCCTTCTGGGCACTCGCAATCCATTTACGAATCTTCTCTTTCGAAATCGTGTACCCTTGAGGAACCTGTACACGTCCGAATTTTTCTGCAGTGGATACTTTATTGTAAAGATCGTCAGGATCAGCAACAGCTAGTTCTTCGATGCTAGTGAGATTGGCCCCCAATACTATGCATTCAGCATCTTCGTTGGAGACATCATCAAGCCATGTTAATCGAGCCATAGCAATCCATTTCTGGGCATGCGATTGGTTTACGCCAGTGAGTTTCATGACATTGTCAGGTGTAGTCAGCGCGAGGTCTTCGACCCATTCAATGCTGCCTTCCCGGAGTTTATCTCCATAGGCTTTGCCAATACCTTCAATTGTTTCAATGGGTAACTGCTTCGTTCCTGGTTGAGGTAGCAAAACTTCAGGGACAAACTCTTCGGGACCCTCTGTTGGCTTTATGACTTTGGCTTCCAGTTTTTCCTTTGTGGGTTTGGGTTCAAAATCCGATTCGTCTTCGGTACCAAACAAGTAGTAGAGTAAGACGATGATGAACAAGAATATACCAACGACGAGTAACGTGAGTCCAGTAACTATTTGACCGAGTATAAACCAGATTACAGCGCCAACAACAATTAGTACTATTCCACTAGCTAGTAGAATGATCATCAATTTTGAGCTTCTTTTTGACATTCCTAATTCCGCCTGGTAGATACAATGTCATTTCTGAAAACTACTATTAAATACAGTATGATTTTCGAGTCCTTTCACCTGGCATTTTTCCGAACTAGCCGGTTTCCATATGATTTTAAGTTCTCATTCTCGAGGAGCATCGGTGAATCCCAATGTTGCGAATCACCTCTTTTTTCCGGCCTCTTCGGAACTTGTTGCCAATTTTCGTTATTTGTGGGTTGCTGTGTTCTGCTGCTGCGGGGCTACCTGTGATGGATGGCTCATCGTCAAGTACACTGGTGGATGTTCACATCGGTGAGTCATGTACGATTTTCACTGTGACCATGGGCGACACAGTCCTGTTTGGGAATAGCGAAGATTATCGCCTTTGGGGAGTTTATGCTTGGTTCATGCCCTCACAGGACATCTATACCCCTCAAGGTACTCGTACAGCTAATGGAGCGGTATTCTTCGGATTTGATGAGAATGGTGATTCAGCTGATGGATGGCCCCAAGGCGGAATGAATGATCAAGGTCTCTGTTTTGATGGCAATGGTCTTTCCTATTATGCATTAAATCCGCATTATGAACGTGACTCGCCCTACGCGCATTATCTGGCAGAAATTCTGTGGGAATGTGTTACGATTGACGAGGTCATTGACTGGTATCTCACACATAGGATTGGTCCCGAAATGAGTTATCAAATCCATTTTGCCGATGCATCTGGTGATGCAGTTGTTGTGAGTGCAAGTCTGGATGAAGAATTAGCGTTTACACGCATTGGCACTGAGAGCTGTTTAGTTTCAACGAATATCAATGTTGCAGATACATCGAGGGATGTCTATGATTGCTATCGATATAGCACGGCTATGAGTATGTTGACTGCTATTTCAATGGAAGACGAGCTAACTGTTGAAGCGTGCCGCGATGTACTCAATGCAGTGCACCAAGACGGAACCTATGCAACCAAATATAGTAACGTCTTCGATTTAGTGAACCGTCAAATCTATCTTTGGTATGATCGCAACTTCGACCAAGTCGCAATTATGAACCTCGATGATGAACTTGCCATGGTTCAGCCTGGAGTAGATGATTATTACGAAGCAACGGCTCTCTTCGGAGCAGTAGCTGATGAAGGAAATATTCGATACCGAAGAATTGCATTGCCTACACTATTTACCCCTTCAGTTCCTGTACAATTGATTCTGGTGGCTGCTGGTATTATTGTCCTTGCAGCAGTAACAAGTATTACAGTCATTGTTGTTAAAAGGCGTCGAGTATAATTAATCCTATTAGTAATCAATTTCTTTAGGTAGCTTCTTTGCAGTATTAATGCTGCTTTCGATTTCCTTCGGAAGAGGAGCAATCCCTTCAAACCCGATTTCCTCAACAAATTCTCTCATCACAATCAAAAGGGCATCTGGATTCTGCTCAGCCATTTTCTCCACAGTATCAATCCCTGCCTTATAATACAAGCGAGCACGGATGCCTTTCACACCGGGTAACCGGGCTAAATCCGATAACTTCACCAATTCCAAAATGACCTCTTCGGGAACATCTGTCTTTATCGATAGTTCTCGTCGTTGATCCGGAGTACGACCTCGAGTTCGCATTTGATCGACATCACGAATTCCAAAAGCCTCCAATTTCTCCACATATGTTGTGTCAGTTCCAAGAAAATCACGCAGTTTGAAGAATGTCCGCGTCTTCGCCGTTCGTTGTTCTCTAAACTTCGAGGATTGCATTACCATTGGCTTGTTGTTGATGAATCGATAATAGTACCGAATGGCCCACAGCTGTCCTTTCGCCGATTTCTTTTCTTCTTGCTCAAACCATTCCACATATGTTGCTAAATCGTCAGGAGTTGTTTGTTCTATGGCTTTACCCTCTGCAAACTTATCTAGATAAGCTTCGAAGGATCGGACGATTTTCACTACATTATCTACGGTATGTGGTTTACGTCCACCTCGTTTGAGAAACTGGCGAAATCCTTCTTCGTCCATACCCGGAACACCATCCAGAACATATCTAATTACTGAGGGCTCTTTTATTTGTTAACACAAAAATTGAGGTCTTTAGTTACTCCTACCCGTCTCTTGATGAGCAGATGGTTGTGGGTGTGGGAGATTTTTAAAGTGGTGTGTCTGGAGGTTAGTTATTATGTCGTTTTCTACA
>JBHLNC010000332.1:0-2953 GCA_048937435.1 Promethearchaeota archaeon
GTCTTCATCGAAGTTCATTTCGTTACTTTGTGCATTCCACAGAGGTGGTTGAGGACATTGTTTGCAGGAATGATTTTCAGCGACGTTTCTATCGAGAGATAGGCAAGTGGCAGATTGTCGTATTTGGACGGAGTCAATGGTGAGGCTATGATATGAACCGAAGTGCTATTCTCCCCATTGTTTTCCTCGTTCTCATAGTTGGTAGCAGCTAACATGGAACAAGGTGCTGATGTTATTCATCGGTGCTTTTAAACGGTCTTCACTAACTGGGAGGCGTTGCCTCCCCCTTTTTCTCTTTTTTTCGTTCTCTTTTTTGCTTGAACTGTTCTACTTTTTCCCTGAGTCGAGCATGTCTTTGGGCTAATGGCAAGGTCTGATCTATTGGATATTCCTGACGAGTTAACATGATAGCTTGGAGTGGTAAAAGAGGGAGTGTATGGGGTGAGGTGCTGGTGGTATTGGTGGGGATGTTATGGGGAGCCACGTCTGGTTGTGTGGTGTTGGTGCATTTGTAGTGCTAGGGTATCTAGGATGGCGGTGATGAATTCTTGGTGGGTGTTGGGGATTTCATAATATCGCGACAGCCGTAGCTCTTTCACGATTGTTCGTGCAGCTTCGGGTGGGACTTGTCTTTCTTGGGTCATGTCGGCTTTGGCTCCGATGAGATAAAGGGGTGGTTCTGGTCCAACAGCTTCATGGAAGGCTTCAACCCACTCGGATGTGGCTTGTAGGGTTTGGGGTCGAGTGCAGTCAAAAAAGAGGAGTCCGCCGGAGGACCCTTGGCAGTAGCGGATGCGGAGATCACGAAAACGGTCTTGACCTGCAAGGTTCCAAATAAGCAATTTGAACAGTTGATTGTTAATTTGGGTATCGTGGGTCCTTACATCAAATCCCAGAGTTTGCCTGTAGTCACGGTCGAATGTACCTGTTAAATATGCGTTGAGGATTTCGGTTTTCCCTGAACCCATTTCTCCCATAGCCACAATCTTGTAGACGGCATCGCAGCGTCTTTCCTCAGCTGGAATATAGGCTGGTCCAGTTACGCTCCTGGGTGTCGTTTGTTGTCGGATGGGGGGCGGTGTTGGCATCAATATTGGAGATGGTTCTTGTTCGGGGAGTGTGAAATCGGATCGGAGAATGCTATCTTCACTGATGAATTCTTTATAGATCCAGTGATAGTAGTGGGCGGCGAGTTCGGCTTCTTTGCGTTTAATGGGATCGGGATGCGGTTTGTGTTCAGTTTCATGAGGTGGTTCGTCGAGGATTCGGATGCCTAGGATAAATCGGGGAAATTGGACGCCGCAGTTAGGACAACTACCCCACTCATTCGGTTCAACGATGGTGCCACAGTTCCAGCATTCAACCCGCAAGGATGCCAAATCCTACCCTTGTGTAATGTAGGCTTCAAGGTTAATGGGCTCTGCTTATAGTGAGTCCTGTACCCTCCAGCATGAGTAAGCAACAAAACCGAGAGATAAAAGTGTTAGGAGTCTCCGCTTCGGGCATTTATTTTCTCAAGTTTTTTAAAATCGTAAAATACGAAGAAGGAATAGATGGAGCAGGGTGCTGGCGTGATCCATCGCTGCTTCTAAGTGGCTGTTTTTGGGGAGGCTGTGCCTCCCGCTTTTCTCTCTTTTTCGTTTCTTGACGCAGTGAGAGGGAAACACAATTCCTTTTTTATAATCTGGATAAAGAGATTATGACACTATTTGCACAAATACAACGTTTTTTGGCGATGTCAAAGACACTCATAAAACTTCATCAAGAAATACTATGATACGACTTAACGAGCCTAGGACAACTCCAAAAAATAAACGGTGTCAAACATGGTTGGAATACTTATTGCAGCGGCCCTCACCACGGGGATAGTGTTTCCACTTATCTATCTATTTTGGCGTGCTTCCAAGACATCCACCCTTACAATCCTTCCTTTCTTGTTCCAATTACCCATGAGTTTGGTGCTCAACTTGACGGTCAAGCCGTGGCTGAACACAGTGATTGTTGGGCTTGGATTGCCAATGCAAGCAATGCTTCTCCTACTCCTGTTTGTGGCACCCTTCACGGAGGAGGCGATCAAGCTAGCAGGTCTTTCCCTACTCTTTCTTCGCCACTTTACTCACCACGATGTTGGAGAAAACCAAGGGATACCTGCCTGGCGTTGGCTTCGAACGATGGGTGTTATGAGCGGAATGGGCTTTGGCGTTGGTGAAATCTGGGCTGTTGCTGTATTAGTCGTTTTATATGAGCCTCTTTTGGCGGTCTACCCTTGGTTCTTTTATCAGGGATTCATAATCGAACGCTTCGAAGTTGTCTTCATCCACGGCCTATTCAGTTTGGTGAGCTACTGGGGGTATCGCCGATGGTTACCTGCCACCTATCTGGCGGCCGTGGGACTACATGCCACACTTAATGCGTCGATTATCCTATACCAATTGGGACTCCTTCCCGCGATGCACTTGTCCCTCTACGTCACACTCTTCTGCGTCATCAGTTTGGCTGTGATAATTACTACTCTGACAGCCAAGGACCACCACAAACGGCGCCATTCTCAGTTAGAGACGGCTGATAAGCCGGTCACGACTGAAAAGGTTAAGAGACAACCGGAAGACCGCATAGTCCGCGATGCCAAGGATAACAGCGACGAGGCTCAGGATTAGCCAATCGAATCCTGAACCTTGAAGGAGTCCAATGTAGGGAACGAGCATTGCGGGAAGAACTATTAACGTACTGATTTGGTAGGCTTCATAGACCGTACTGACCCGACCCGAGATGATGACAGTAAACCCGACAGCCAGAGCCGTGAAGAGGGGTGGCATAATCAACGCTTGGACTACATCCAGTAGAGTGGGCCACACCCACAGCAAGAAGGGTGCCATAAAGAGGAACATCCCATTCATTATGCCAATGGCTAAGATGAAGTTAGCATAGGCGATTACCAAACCCGGCACAATGG
>JBHLNC010000333.1:0-2941 GCA_048937435.1 Promethearchaeota archaeon
TATTGGTATTGGAGCAGTCCTCACCGGCATGGTCATCCGACATACCGCAGATCATCATGCCCAAAAAATGCCAACACTGGGTGAAAGCTTTGCAGACTCTCGGAACCGTTTTTGGTCCTTAATAGGCGCCCAAATCCTGATAATTCTCATCACTCTTGCCCTTGCAATTAGTGGAGGCATTGTCACAGTTCTTATTGGAGTAGGCTCTGTACTCGTCTTTGGATTAGGGGGAATATTTGGACTTTTTTTTGGTTTAGTCGTACTGGTGATACTTATCGTTTATATTACAACACGTTTAGCTGTTGCATTCCCAGCCGTGATCCTTGATGACGAAAGTGCTACAGGAAGTATTATCCATAGCTGGCACCTCGTCGGTGGAAACTGGTGGCGCACCTTCGGTATTAATATCATTATTGGAATTGTCTCCATGCTAATTGGACTACCTACAGCAATTGTTACATCAATGATTACAATAAGTTTCTTTACTCCAACTCTGACGATTTTCTACATCTTCATCTTTATTCCTGTTAGTGCTGTTGTCTCCGGTTTTACTTCTCCAATGGCGCCCACTACATCCACCATGATTTATCATGACCTGATGGGTCGTAAATTTGGGTTATTCGAGCCTGCTCAACCTGGCATTTCTTTAAGAAGAGCGGGTATGCTTCATCAATACAGTATATGTCCAGTGTGTAATCAAGCGGTTTCTGGGCGTGATCGTTTCTGTGGTCAGTGTGGTCGTGACTTAACGATATAGAACTCAAAAAAGGAGATACTAACAAGAGGGAGTCATACTACACCTGCATTGTAGTTCAATGGACGTTGTCCGTGGTATTCGGTGTCGGGAAAAAAGCTTTAAATTCTACATTGGAGACTTTACGCCCGTCTGTCCCGGGGTCATGGCCTAACTAGGTATGGCAACAGGCTCCAGAAGAAACTACCAGACAGACGAACTGACCGGAATACCGGGATGACGATGTTCTGGAGCGACCTGGTGAAACCTGTAGATTCTGGGTTCAAATCCCAGTGACCCCACCATCTAATTTTCCATTTGTGTGAAATGGCAAAACCAATAGGTAATTAAAACTCACCTTATAACTCAGCGCTATCTCTCTATGGAGGTCAATCACTAATGGTTAAAGATATGACAGAAGCCAATCTCCGGAATGCCTATGCTGGTGAAAGTCAAGCCCATATGCGTTATATCATCTACAAGGAGATGGCAGAGAAAGAAGGCTTTCCAAACGTCAGCCGATTATTCCATGCCGCCGCTTACGCAGAAAAGGTCCATGCATCAACACATTTCAAACACATTAAAACTAAAGGTGAATTTCAGACAGTTGGTGGTGCAATTTTTGGGACTGAGAACACCTCAGAAGCGCTTCAAGCGGGCATTGATGGTGAAAGCTTTGAAATTGCTGAAATGTATCCTGCTTATCGTTCTGTAGCCCAAACTCAAGGTGAGAAAGGTGCAGACACAAGCTTCAGATGGGCAATGGAAGCTGAAAAGAACCATCTCGGTCTGTATCAACGGGCAAAACACGCCGTTGATCAAGGGAAGGACGCGGATTTTGGTGAATTTCAAGTTTGCCCTGTATGTGGTCACACTGTTGAAGGTAACGCTCCTGATAAATGCCCTGTCTGCAACACGCCGGGTAAGCACTTCAAAACCTTCTAAATCAAGGAAAGTTTACAGACTTAATTTCAATTAGCTAACCCTATCTGCCGGGTTAGCCATCATTTTTCTTTTTTATTTGATTCTTGCCCTACTAGCTTTTAGGCTCAAGAAACTAACAATGTGTTCATTGAACGGAAGATTCCGTCAAGGTGTGCCTCTTGATATTCTTCGATCCAAATGTCATCATTTTCCTGCAAGCATTGCTACCATATGTGGCTTGGGAAATCCTGAACCTCTTCAGTGACCCGCTCATCTATGTTATCTTATTAAGTGTCGCCTTTTGGTGTGTAAATAAACGGGAAGGGAAAATCGCCATCATGTTGGTGATGTTTTCACATTTCATTAACATCCTTCTTAAGTACGCTTTTGGTATGCCTCGTCCACCACCGGAACTACGTCATAATCCCGAATATGCTGTCGACCAGTCCTATGGATTCCCTAGCGGTGCAGTTCAAACTGCTACCTCATTTTGGGGATGGGCTACTTTACGTCTACGACGATGGTCAGTTGTGATTATTGGAATTGTTCTCATTATCATTACAGCACTAGCTCGGATGGGTATTGGCATGCACTACTTCGGTGATGTCATCAGTGGTGTAATTGTCGGAATCATCCTCTTGGTATGGGCATATTTTCTTGTCCCCTCATTCATACCTCACTGGACAAAATTCCCTCAGTATATCAAAGACTGGTTTTTCCCTCTCTTAGCACTCACTTTCTTCTTCTGCTATTTTACTGCTTATGCTTTTAATCTCCTCTTTTTTCCAACGGAGAATGTTGCCATATCCATGGGTGTCGTCTTCGGGTTCAGCCTTGGACTCATCTTTGAAACACGTTATGTTAACTTCAGCACTGAGGTATCAAAAAACACAAGGATATTTCGTGCAATCCTTGGAGTTCTACTTGGTCTTACCATCTATTATGGTCTGAGCATGGCTTTTTCCCTGCTCCCCATGTACCCACTCCTTAGTTATTCTGCTCGATTTATTAGGTACACGATTGTAGGCTTTGTTGGCGCTTTTGTCATCCCCTATATTTTCAACTATCTCGAAATACGAAGAGGAGTAACAACATCTTAATTTTGGTAATCTAATTTTGTTAAATTGGAATTAATCCGCTAATTCTAACGCACTTGGATATTAGTGCCTAGTATGATTTCACCAAACATTTCTTGTTTAGCCTGACAAATTGGACACTTATGGGGTGGTTCTTCACGGAACGTGACATAACCACACACTTTGCAATAAAAGAGCTTGCGGTTTG
>JBHLNC010000334.1:0-2932 GCA_048937435.1 Promethearchaeota archaeon
CCCTATACGCCTCGCATTTCACTGAAATCGCTACTCGCGAGCTTATTGAAAGAGAAATCATGGTAAGAAAAGGCAAGACGCGACCCGCAACCCGTATGATCGGTCATACAGGATTTGTGACCTCCGCTCGCAAGGTCTATCCACTCAAATCAAATAAACCTGAATGAGAGAGACGATTGTTTGGGCTTTTTCCCTCTCAGATAGGTTGAACTGAATGATCCTAATCTATCGAAGCCCCACAATTGTGGCAAAACTGGGCTTCAGGAGCCGGTACCGGTGAACCACAACTTGAACAAAACCTGGAGGTCCCCGTAGGCACTGCAGCTTCTGGTGTAGCTTTGGCAGGGACAGCCGCAAGGACGGGATCAAGAAGTGAATTATTCACCAACCGTTCTCCATCACCGTGCTCGGGGCATAGAATTCGAACTTTTGTCGATAATTTACCTGCTTGCTGCCCGGTAATGTCAACCGGTTGCCCACATTTTCGGCATAAAAGCACATGTTCTCGGATTATTCCACTGACTGCATCATATTGATTCAATGGCATCCGATAAACGACTTCTGAAGTGTGTACTGGGCAACGCATATACAGCTTAACTATGTCTGTTTTAGGCTTACTAACACGCGTTATGATGCGTGGCCGACCACATCGTCGACAACTCATTTTCTCTTTAACTTCATCTAAGGACATGAGGGTCACACTCTGGGTTCCATTATCGAAAAAGCATGCTTATAAACAATCGCACCATCCGCTAAACCTGAATTATCCGCTGAGAAATCGTTATCTAAGAACTTTGAATATCCTGGTCTAAGGAGATTGATACTATGGGTCAGACTACAAAACAATCACTGCCTCTTACACCAACTATGATCATGCAAGCTCGGAAACGGCTTGATGGAATTGCTTTGCATACCCCTCTTGAACCTTCACCAACCCTTTCTAGTATTAGTGGAGCTTCCGTATCTGTGAAATGGGAAAGTCTCCAACGCACTGGAGTTTTCAAGCTTCGTGGCGCCTACAATAAAGCGGCTTCACTTCCCCCAGAAACAGCTGGCCCTGGTGTTGTTACAGCTTCATCGGGCAATCATGGACTTGCAGTGGCCTATGCTGCCCAGCAACTAGATTTTCCTGCGACTGTGATTGTTCCTGAAGAAGCTTCCCAGCTGAAAATGAACAAAATCAAACAATATGGTGCAACCATCCTTCAACATGGAGCCAACTATGATGCTGCTGCAATTCATAGTGTAGAATTTGCAAAAGAAACTGGAGCGACTCTAATACATGCATATGCTGATCCTTTGGTCATTGCAGGACAAGGAACAGTGGGCTATGAAATTCTTGAAGATTGCCCGGAAGCCAATGTGGTTGTGATTCCTATTGGTGGCGGGGGGTTAATTTCTGGCATCTCTTTTTGGGTTAAAACGGTGAATCCCCACATCCGAATAGTGGGCGTACAAACCACCGCGACTCGAGCATTCTATGAAAATTTCAAAGCAAAACAGCTTTTTCATGTGCCTGTAGAGCCAACCATTGCTGATGGGCTAGCAGGAAACACAGAACAAGTGAATCTTGATTTTGGATTGCAGTATGTTGATGACGTTGTGCTAGTAGAAGAATCCGGGTTACGTCAAGCGATTCGTTGGACCTTAGAAAACGAACGTCGTGTTCTTGAACCTGCTGGCGTTGTGGGAATCGCTGCTCTTCTTGAGAATAAAATTCAATTTCAAACAGACGAAAACGTTGTAATTGTTGCCAGTGGAAGCAATATTGATATCGACCTCTTACGCAATATAATGCGAACTTCACTGAAGGTCGAATAGAATCTCCTCTAGCTCCTCAAGTGGTAATCTCGCTCCACCAAGTAATGCCACGTTTCCCCCATCGGTATTTACCTCGACGACGATGAGGTCCACCAATTAACTTCGTCGAGATTTCCACAGTTTTCTTATCGATTTTAATGATGTTATAATTTTGACAAGGACTTCCTCGTAATCGTGGACTGCCACTTGTCCCTGAATATGATAGTACCATATTCTCAAGGCGCCATACCCAGGGATAATGTCGATGTCCACTTAACACTAAGCTCACTCCTTTATGCATCAACAGCTCCAGCAAGTCGCCGGCATCAACCATACTATCTCTTTCTCGACCAGATCGAGGTACCGGAACAAGATGGTGGTGTAAAGTAAATATCTTCAATAGGTCCTCATCAACCTTAGAAAACGCTTTATCTATTAATCTAAGCCCATCCCTCCCCACATGTCCAGTATTCAGGTCTGGTTCAGAGCTATCTACTGCCATTACAAAGACACTTTCATCTTGATATTTAGCATATCTAGGACCGAACAGTTCTTCAAATGTCAAATATCCCACATTAAATCCATCATGGTTCCCCATGGTGACAATTTGAGGGCTCTTCAAATTCTGTAGTAGATCACGGGCTTCTATGAATTGCTCGCGCACTGCATTCCATGTCAAGTCACCGGCAACCACGACGAGGTTTGGGTCGATTTTATTTATTTCATTGATAGCTGCCACGATCATGTCAGGTCGATAGCCAGCTTCACCGACGTGCAAGTCAGAGATTTGAACAATTGTATATTTTGTCATTCTATTTCATCTCACATTGCATCTATTATCTTCAATGACTTAGTATTAAGAAATTTGGATGAAAATTCTTTGAACGTCAAGACCAGATATAAATTAATACTCAATAACCATCACTTGTTAACACAACACTTTGGTGAAAAAAATGGAATTTGGCACACCAGATTGGCTCGAATCCTTCGTAAAAACTCTCAACGAAAATGAAGCATATAAAGACGCTGCCGCAACCTGGGAAGGCGACTTCCTTTTCATCGTGTGGCCCAACAAAGAAAAAGGAATCGATGAAGAACTTGTGATGTACATGGACCTTTGGCATGGAAAATG
>JBHLNC010000335.1:0-2925 GCA_048937435.1 Promethearchaeota archaeon
AGACGATTATTATACTCGCGATTAAGACTGCTACCAGTGCGAATACCCATCTCCTTCCCACTGTAGTTTCACCAGGATTCTATGGGACTAGCTTTGGTATAAATGATTCAATTATTGTGTGAATATTTCGGAAGAAGTTCGAGAAGAGACAGAGATCGATTAAGTTCGAATTTCAGGATTCTTGAAGTAAAACCATTAAGAGGATTTGCCTTCAATTGATGCGATAATGGAGGGGGCTAGAAGAAGGAAGGGGCGAATACTATTCATCCCGGTTTTGGCACTCGTTTCAACATATGTAAGACTTTGTTGACTTGCAAACTCTTGAACATCATCCTTAGGGACAGTAGCAATGAGGTCAGCTTTGTTGCCAACGAGAATGCGAGGGATGTCACCACACTCCCGATTCACTTCATCAATCCAGAAACCCATCCGTTCGAAACTTTCGGGATTGGACTGGTCGAATACCAGGATTGCTCCACGAGCGCCTTTGTAGTATTTTTTACGTATTGGACCAAACCGTTCCTGGCCCGCAGTATCCCAGATGGTCATGCGGAGTCTTTGATCACCAACTGCGATGTCTTGGACGAAGAAATTTACTCCGAGTGTAAGAATGTAGCTGGGATTGAACATGCCTTTGACATATCGAACGATTAAACTGGTTTTTCCTACAGCCGGATCTCCGACTACGACGACCTTCGCGGATTGCGTGTAGGAAGGCGCTTCTGCACTGAAATCGCGAGTGGGTGGTGTCATAGTAGT
The DNA here is from genome assembly GCA_048937435.1 of Promethearchaeota archaeon. GTDB lineage: Archaea > Asgardarchaeota > Hermodarchaeia > Hermodarchaeales > Hermodarchaeaceae > Hermodarchaeum. The sequence goes on from JBHLNC010000335.1 coordinate 760, forward strand.
TCCATCACCAGTTTTTTCGAAAGGTCATATTCTTCTAGTCGTTCGTGTTCGGCTTTTAGTATGGGGGCATAGTGTTCAAAGAACAGGGTTTCATAAGTCTGTCGTCGACGTGTCCGACGAGCAATCGCCACGAGTTCTTTCAAAATAAGTTGAAGAGTGTCCACAAGGGCAGGTATTCTTACTCGATCCGGGTCAACCTTGTCATAAGAAACTGAACCGCGTTTGTCGACTGTGATGTTCTGGAGGGCGGGATCGGCTTTCAAGTGGGTGTGAAAAATACGTTCTATATCAGGATAATACATCTCTAGGGAACGTTCGGAGAGCACCTTTTGGAGTGTGAGGTTATAGAATTGGACGTAGACATCAAGGATATCCATGACTTTGGCAGATCGGAGCGAAGCTTCTCCAGTTTCCCAATGGGAAATGAGACTATCGAGGAGTTCATCGAAGATTCTGGCTCGTCGGGGGTCTCGTTGATAAACAGGCAGATGGGTGGATACGTCTTCAAAGGTCTCTAAGAATCGTTCATGGAGCATGTCGAGGTACTCGTTGAAGCGTGAAGGATCTTCAGACACATCAGTGATGAAGACCAGTAAGATGCCGTTATCATCGTCGATTTTAAAGAAGAATCGGAAATCTCGCATGGTGACAACGTTGACATGTTGTTGGGTGATTTTTAGGGCGAGGAGTTCAACGCTGGCGAGTAGTCCGGAGAGAAGTGTGGGGTTGTCAGAGACTTCGACCCAGGTCCGGTGGTAGATAGGTTGTCCGGCGTCCCACGCAATGACATAGAAACTATGAATTGCCATATTCGCTCTACCCGAAATTAGGAACTCCTGTCCTGAGTTTGGTAGTAACGGTTACCGAAGTAATCCTAAATAAAAGGTACCCCTCTTGCCAATGAACTTCTTGAATCCTCTTGATTTACTTAATCGTCAGGCGAAGTCGAGAGGGATTAGAATTCAATAATTTCATTGAATTTAATGGGTTCTTTCGACTCCTACACCCGACAAAAATCAAAACACGGCGTTTCATCGTTAAAGTCGAGAACTATTTCTATAGTACTTTGAACCGACTGAAGATGAACGAGATTATGATTCATTCGGGTAATAGAAAAGCTAGTTCTCACGATAAAGGGGCTTACCAAGAGGTGTTCCCCAATGACTACGCTTGATAAGATCTCTAAGATTGAAGCAGTGGCCAGTCGAGCTTGGCCCGCACAACATACACAGGAATATGGCGGTTGGTTATTACGAGCAGCAGGAGGAGTAACTCGACGAGCCAATAGCGTGCTGCCATTACGCGACCCTGCAGACGAGAATCTTGAAGTTGCGTTAGAATACGTCCAACAGTTCTATCAGAGTCACAAACTACCAGCCCGGTTCCAAATGACAAAGGCGAGTTCTCCCGCGAATCTTGATGCATTCCTAGAATCTAAGGGTCTTGTCATTGATATGCCGACTAAGATGCTAACATCACCATTGGATAGAATAACTCTAGAAGAGCCTGAAGTAGCCATTGTGGTGTTTGGATCTCCGTGGGATGACTGGATTTCCGCCTATGGAAAGCTTACGAAATTTGATAAGATCAAAATTGCCGTTCGAATGGATATCATAAATCGAATATCTTCCAAGAAGGCCTGTGCAGCTGCGATTATGGATCAAAAGGTCATCGGAATTGGACTGGGAGTGTTGGATGGCGACTGGTTGGGGTTGTTTTCATTGGTAACCCATGAAAATTTTCGGCGACAGCATGTGGCAACCTCCATTACACATAGTCTTGTGAGTTGGGGATTAAGTCAAGGGGCTTCACAGGGTTATTTGCAGGTTGAGGAGGACAATGTGCCAGCTCAGAAATTGTATTATGGTCTAGGATTTGAGGATGCCTATTCATATTGGTATCGTGTAGCCAGCGAAGAATGATGAACGTTTCACATCGTTGGAGTATTTTATCTGACATTCTAAAGGGATAATTTCGATTCGCGGATGAAAACAAATAAAAAATGACAATTTGTTCGGTGTTTGTGGTATTTTTTTTCATTTTTCTAAGCTTTTTGGTGCTTTAGTCGGAAGAGTAACACTCAAAGCACACTTCAACGCTTAATCTACTCGTTGGAGGTTTGCTTGTGTCCAAGAAGGAGAAACGCATCAAAGAACTGATCAAGGA
>JBHLNC010000336.1:0-2922 GCA_048937435.1 Promethearchaeota archaeon
GTCGCTAGTCGGGGAGATCCTGTTTGCACGGTCAATCACATTGCTGCTACAAGGAAGGTGGCACTCGATGGGGCGTGGGATATTGTTAAAACGATTTACAATAATCTTAGACCTATTCATCGAATTCAAAAAGAAGAAGGTAATAATAAGTGAAGAGGTTGTGACCAATGGTTCGTGTTATTGGCATTGATCCTGGAACTCGTTCGTTCGATTTCTGTGGGTTAGATGATGGTGAAGTGTTTTTGCAGACCTCGATAACAAGTGTCGAGGTTGCTGAGAATCCTCAAAGTATTCTTGATGTCATCATAGAAGCGGGAAAAATTGACTTGGTTGCAGGTCCGTCGGGATATGGGCTTCCGCTGCTTCATGCGTCAGAAGTGGCTGAGAAGGAATTCTTTCAGCTGGTATTAGTCCGTCATGATGATGACAAGATTCCAGTTCTTGAAGCCATCAAAGACATGGTGCGACTGGTCCAAAAAACAGACATTAATATGATGTTCATCCCCGGTGTGATTCATCTTCATTCAGTTCCAGCTTGGCGAAAGCACAATCGGATTGATCTAGGCACGGCTGACAAGTTATGTTGTGCGATTCTTGGAGTATATGATCAGGCACGTCGCCTTAACATAGCGTACAAAGACACATCCTTCATTTTAGTTGAGCTGGGATACGGTTATCCTGCTGCAGTGGCGGTGAACAATGGGCTTGTGGTTGACGGAGTAGGGGGAACAATTGGCGGACCGGGATTCTTAACCTTGGGTGGTATGGATGGAGAACTTGCATATCTACTCCGAGGATTTTCGAAAGGGACTCTCTTTCAAGGAGGCGTGTTGTCATTATTAGATGATCCTAATCTTAGCCCAGAGGCGTTTGCTGATAGACTTGCACAAGATGATCAACAAGCTCAAGAAGCCTGGAACGCTGTTGCTGAAGGACTTGTCAAATCAGTTGCGGCTTTGGGAGTAGCTGTTCCTGAGCCAAAAGAAATTCTTCTATCGGGGAGGCTGACCCGTGTCACTGGATTGGTAAAGGATCTCGATAAGCGGATGCAGCAGTTTGGACTTCCAGTCACTAGGGTTCAACGACTCGGTGAGAAGTCCAAAGAAGCCGCGCAGGGAGCCGCATTATTTGCGGACGGGCTAGCCAATGGCCCCACCTCTAAGTTATTTGAAACCATGCGACTCAGGGAATGTAGTGGAACGGTATTAGATTGGATAAGTCTGCCCCAAGCTAAACAAATCCGTGAAATGTACCGTGAAGCTTAACGGGTAGTAATCTGAGCACCCTGATTATTAGCTGTCGCAATGAAGGTTGTGCAACCAGAACTACCCATAGCGTTTCTTACTGCTGTCTTTACTTTTGATGCTTCCTTCAGACCACGGACGAGTCCATAACATGTTGGTCCCCAAGAACTCTGTCCAGCTCCGACAGCCCCAGCCTTGAGCAAAGTGTTGACGCATCTTTCTACTTCAGAACTGGCAAATCGACCTCCCTGAGCTTTAGAAAACGCATCTCCGACCAAAACTTGAATCCGGGTCAATGCTTCACCAAATCGATCAATATCATCTCTAATTAAGGCTGGAAGCAGTTGCATTAGGACTAGTCTACTCGTTTCCTCGGCATGACTTGCCTTCCCTTTTGGTAATTCTTGAAACGCATGTTTTTCACGCATTCCACTAAGACCCTTTGGAACATCAGGAATAGCAATGATGAAATTCCAATCCGCAGGTACAGGGTGTCGAATAAGGAGTGGAGGAACAACTTCCGAACCTTTACCCTCAGGGGTCTTAGTTGGCTTTCCACCATCAACCACGAACCCACCTTCAGCAAAAGTTGCTGTCCCCACTCCGGACACCACACCTCGACCTATGATCTGTGACAACTCATAAGCAGTGAGCGATTTCCCATACAACATGGCGATAGCAGTTCCTACCGCTAACGACAACTGAGTACCCGAACCTAACCCCAGGTGCTTAGAAATAGATTCCCACACCGTGAGTTGAAATCCTTTGCCTTTACCAAAATGGCTAGCCAGCTGTTCAGCGAGCTTTTTTACCCTCTCTTTTTCCTCACCAGTAACGACCAGGCCGTCCTTTTTTCGATGGAGTTCAACGACACATACAGGTTTATCGATTGATACACCTAATGAGCCGAAAATGCGACCTAATCCACCATGTAAGTCGATAAAACCTAGATGAAGACGTGCGGTCGCACGAATTGTGACCGAATCAAAATCTGGCTGTGACATTCCTCTCACTTGGTCCAACGTGGGAGTATTTCTATTACTTTTTGAATGACCTTTGCTGCCGGAGATTTGGCAGCAATACGGTCGACAAGTGTTCTAAGATCATCGATACGATTGACTAACTTTTGGGTGGTTGCTTCATCAATAGCGTGGAATGCCCGAACCCGAGTGGCGTAAATGATACATTCAATCGCGGCACAACGAGCCCGGGAAAGAACCAGTGGGAAGGGTGATGCAATCTCAATATGCTTGAGAGTGCATAATAACTCCATGTATCGTGGTGTATCGTCCTCAACGAGTTTAGGTTCTATGGTCACTTCAAGATATCCTGACATCCCAGCTAGCCTCGGAGCTTTAACCTTGGTTGCTGGTTCAAACTCAAGCTGAGTAGCTGACGATAGTTCTTCTTTGAAAGCCGTGATGAGAAAGACATGAGGATCATGGGTGATGTTGATGACGGCGTCTCCAACATCTTGAATGTTACTGGCGGTTTGTGTTCCTTCATAGGGTCGAATGATGAGTTGTTGATCTGGGTGAACCCATACACCCATGGGTGCTGCGTTAAATTCCTGATCTTTAGAGATGGTAGTGACGATAGATTCAACTATATCTCCTTCAACAAATCCCATCTTTTCAAGTTGTTCAGAATTCACTATGATGCAACCACCATCTAGCCC
>JBHLNC010000337.1:0-2918 GCA_048937435.1 Promethearchaeota archaeon
GGATTGAAGAATGGAAGGAAGTGCTAGAAATGGAAGGGGTAGGAGTATTGGAAGGAAATAGAGTCCCCAAAAATTGGTGAAGGGTCTAAGCAGATAACTGATGGTTAGAAATGTGATTAAAAATATACATCCAATACACGAGATAAAGGCAAACCGTGTAGATGGTGATTTCGCTAGTGATTGTTGAGGATGGGCTAGTAGGTATTGGGGAACTGGTTGTTGAGCGCCCTTGATGGGTCGTCCGTTGATTGTATTTTGTTGAAGAGTTTCCGCTGGGTGACTCGAGTGTGGCAAGATGACATACATTTGTGAGTTGGATCTAATATGGTTGTTTTTTCGTGAGTTTCGATAGACACGACGTGCAATAAGAATCTCGATAAAGAAGATGAAGAGAATTACCATCGCCAAGGAATTAAGAGAGCTCTGCATTGTGAAATACACCTTCATAGGTTGTTAATTTTTGCACACTAGGGGTTTTCACGGAGCTCGCGAATTTTGGTTTGTTTATATGCATTATGGTCAATTTCTCTGGCAAAAGTTACATAGGAAAAAAAATGGTTTAAAAGCGAAAAAAGAAAAATACCAATACTAAATGTGTAACGAGAATTCCACCTAATACTCTATTTTGTGCCCGAGGGCAATCGGAGAAACCAGCACAGGAAATTGAAGATAAAGGTTGCTTCTTTTTCGGTTGTGAAGGCTTTCAGAAATACAAGATTAGTGGTGGCTGGTTTTGCATGCACGGTTTTGAGGGGCGTAAATAGAGATTACGCCCGTTTTTCTTTTTAAGATCTCTTTTTTTCAACCATGAATTTGTTTTCAATCAAATAGAAGAAGTCTATGCTTTCCTGCTATTTTCAACCATCGTACTATTCGTCATTTCTGTTACTCGATAACTGATCATCTATTGAGAATAATTCGTGTACTGGTGTAGCCTGTGAGTTTTGATCTGAGGGAAACAATTGTATGAATCGATTCAGACGGCTTTGGAGCCGTAAAAAGTAGAGCATTCCACCAATGCTCCCAAGAATTAGTATGACTAGCGAAAAAAACACAATTGATGAAAAAATTTCAATTATTCGATTCTGAGGATATTTGACAAGAAACTGTATTATTTGAGAACAGGGCGAAAAGCCAAGTTTTCCTTCAAACTTCACTATTATGTTATAGAGTCCTGGTGATGGCGTAGGAATCGATATATTACCTCGTCCGTCCTCATTTGTTATTAATATAGCATGAAAGATTTGAGTGGATTCTTGTGTATTTATCTCGAGGGTAAGATTCGCTGACAGCCCATAAGTTTCGGTCCTGTTGAAATATTGTACGAGGACACCAATTTCAATAGCAGGTGTTAAGAAATAATTCTCAACTTCGATTGGGTTAATAGTTAGTTTAAGTTCTGTGAAAACGATGATAACAAGGATTTCGGTTGTTGAAAAATTTGTGCAATAGGGAGCTGACGCATTTACTCGTAGTTTGTAGATACCAGGATCCATATCTTGAGTTGGAATTTGAACATCATATTGACCCCGTTCCTGATGAGAAACGGAGAAAAATTGGTGAAGTGATTCGATGACTATGAAAACTTCACCATTGGTGATTTGGCTATCTGGGTTTGTTGAATCTTCAATGTTGAGTTGAACTGTTACATTCAGGGGAATACTTTGAGGAACTGAAAGACTTGGGAAATAAGTAGCTCGGGTTGTGATATTTCCCCAAACTTCACAAATTTGTACAAATTCAAAGTAATCGGGGATGGCGCCTGGCGCAAAGGCAGTAATGGTGAGGTTTTGAGGACCGAGTGCACCTAGTTTAGCAGGAATGGCCTCTTGGAGGACCCAATTATTTGGATTGATTGGCCAAGTAGAGTTAGTAAAATGTGTATCGAAGATTTGGATGCAGATTCTAACATTTGTTGGAAGTTGATTCCAGCGAGTCTCGCTTACAGAAGCAGAGAATGTAACTTGAGCTCCAATTGAAAAGACTCCGCGCGGATAGTCTATTTGGGTTATATGAAGTAGAGGATTCACGTCGAGTATAGGAAGCAGTTTCAGTCGATTTATGGTTTGAAGTGCTAGATCGAGAAGGTAAAATGTCCATTTGCCATTGGGAATGGAGGATTCTTTGACTAATCCATGATATGCAAAAGATGTGAGTAGACGAGTAATTTGCTCTTCTTGGTTGAGAAGTGTTAGAGCCTCAGTATATAATCCACTCTCGGTTAAAAAGTAGAGAATTTCTATGGCATAATATGTGGTTATAAGAGAAGGGTTGTTTTGGAGGCAGTGAGAAGCATATGTTGCCAGGGAATAGCCGTTCAATCCAATCAGACCAGGATCAAGATAGCTCCACGCTTGTAGCCCAAACCATGTATCAGCTAAGTTTCCTTCAGCAAAGCGCCAAGGATCTGGAAAAGGGATTGAATGGAAGGAGTCATGGAAATATTGGTGGGTTCCGTCGTCTTGGAGGCAACTCTGTAAATAGGAAAGAGCAGCCGTATCGTTCACCAAATCTGAGGGATGACCTCCCAAAGCTGCATGGGCCAAGAGGCTCCAACAACTACTGTCGAATCGGAAGGTGTAATTATCTTCACGACCCACATACAAATGATGAAGTCCGAACATCCCCGAAAAACCAGTAGCAAAGGTTTGACTCGCTTCTATTTCTTGTAGAACTAAATCACTTCGTTGTTTCCATTGATAATCTGTGAGATTCAATATCGAGACTAATTGTGCATACCAATAGTGATAAAGAGGGCCGAAAGTTCCTGATTCGAGATCAATTCGGTCAGGAGTGGGTGTATCTGTGTTAATTCCTACACCGCTAGGTAATTGATGAGCAGTGAAAGATGTACGAGCCGTAGACCAGCAGTTATTGAGATAAACAAGAAAGGCAGTTTGGTTTATCTTACTGACGGC
>JBHLNC010000338.1:0-2906 GCA_048937435.1 Promethearchaeota archaeon
CATTCACCTTCTCGACCCAGGTTGAATGAAAGATACTCCCTACAGGCTTGTTGCACATCAGATCTCTTAGCAAAGCCCAAAGCAAGAACTGCCCGGAGAAAGACCATATTAGCGCATTTATTGATTTTTCCGCTACTCGCTAGAAATGCCCCATCTCGTCGTTTGTATTTAGAAAAAGCGTGATCAACCGCGTCGACAAGTTGAGGGATTTTAGTCCCATTAAGTCCCAGGTTCCCAAAAAATCCAACAACTTCTTGAAAACTTATGAAGGTTCGTTTTTTGTTCCGTTCTATCCAAGGACCCAGTCCAGCCTCGAGATGGGGGAGCAGTTTTTTCTGGTGTTTGAGAAAAACGGGATCAGAGATTAAGACTCCTTGGATATCACGAAGGTAGAGTAGCTTAACGAATTCGGTGATTTCTTTGATATCATAATCTCTAATATATGCATCACCTTTGATTGGATCAAAGTGTGGTATAGTGACAACCATTAGAACCCCTCTTTTTGCAATTAACAGTGTATTGCCACTAGGTTGTTAATATACGTAGAAGTTCTTGCAGGACATCTCCTTCGAAGTTTTTCTAGTGATGTGTTGTTAATTCAGTGTGTTTTTGAACTCGTAAACCCTCCGCAATACTCATGACTGAAACCCAATTAACCAACGATTCCACAAATGAAGAGCATGCAACTTTTGGCGGAGGATGTTTCTGGTGCACTGAATCTGTGTTTAAGCAGTTGAAGGGCGTCAAGAAGGTTGAATCAGGGTATGCTGGGGGAACCATTGATAATCCGACCTATCAACAGGTGTGTACGGGGAAGACAGGGCATGCTGAGGTAATTCAAGTCATCTTTGATCCTGAAACCATTGGTTATAGGGAGTTGTTGGAGGTCTTCTTTGCCACTCATGATCCGACGACATTGAATCGACAGGGAAATGATGTGGGAACCCAATATCGCTCAGTTATCTTCTTCCATAATGAGGAACAGAAAGGAATTGCAGAGCAACTAATCAAAGAATATAACCAGTCAGGCAATTTTCCTAAGCCGATTGTGACAACCCTAGAACCATTTACTGTTTTCTTTAGGGCTGAGGACTATCATCAGAACTACTTTGAAAGGAACCCGTACCAGACTTACTGTCGCGCGGTAATTCCTCCGAAAATTAAGAAACTTCGAAAATACTTCAGAGACAAATTGATAGAATAGGTTGCTAAGATGGATTATCGTGTGCTTTGGATGAAAGGGCGATTTTTCTTTTGTTCATGTTCCCATTTCTTTCTTTCGGATCGTAATTTGAAAAGGTCTATGTCTTTGTAGATGAGATTTTCTTCCTTTGGTGGTATGGTTCGTTCGGTTCGATCCTTTTCAGGTGTATAGATGAGAGAGTCGCCAAATTCAGCTACGTTAGCAAAAAAGCAATATGCATAGATTGAACGGCGGGCATCAAAATGAGCAGCCTTGAAGTCGGCGGTTACCGGAGTGAAAGCGGGATTTATAAGTAGATCAATGGGGGGTTCAAAGTTCTTTAACTCGACTCGTAAATCCATATCCAGGAAGTCTCGACAGAGAATAATGGCAATTCGTCCATATTCAGTGTTCGCAATGGTAATAGTCCGAGGTTCTTGTCCTGAGTCGATACCTTCTGTAATCCTTTTTCCTTCAAAATGAATGATTGCGGGAATGTGCTTTTCTTGTTGCCAGAGGATGCCCTCTGGGGAAAGGACTATGCTCAAGTTGTGTTTGGTTTTTGGGTCATGATAGGATCCGGGGATGATATACATGTTGTACGTTTTCGATAGGTTTTGCACATCATCTAATAATTCAGGATAATTGAGGTCGATAGTTAATTCTGGAAGTATGAGGATGTTGATTTCCTGCGAATTGGCAAGTTCAACCATGTTTTTGAGTGTATTTCTGATTGCCTTGACAATATCCTTACGAAGCCCAAATAATCCTGGAGCCTGTTCTTGATAAAATTCGTTGAGGATGTCGCCTTTTTGGGATAACCCAATTTGGGCGATTCCAACTCGGAATTGATTTTTCACGATTTTTGAAGAATCTTTGAGAAGATCGAGATATACAAGTTGGTATTTCTTTTTAGGTTGTGTAGCTGAGATTCCTCGTTCTTCCATGAGACCAGCCACCGTTTCTTGGATCATTTTACCGAGGAGATCATCCAGCTTGGTCAAATCTATCATGTCTTGTTTGGTGGGCTTCTCTTTGATGATTAGTTCCCACTTTTGCATTTGTTCTTGAAGGAGATTTTGTTCATTCTTCAATTCACGCGCGAGTTGGTCTAATCCCTTCTCGCTGGCGATTTGTAGGGCTGTGGACAGTAATTTCCTGGCTCGACCTAAGTCTAGTTCTATTAGGGCGAGTTTGGATTGAATCAAGTAAGTTTCTACAAGTAGAAAATGGGAGGATTGCTGCTCTGCAATTTTGAAAAGCCGTTGAGCCAGACCCTTAATTTCAGAAAATAAAACTTCTTCTCCAGTCATCTTTAATTCGGAAATTAGCAAGTCGCAAAGATGAATCATCGCTGTAACTGTTAGTGAGTGGTCACCGATTTCTTCTTCAACCACTTGTTCTAGAATCTCACCAGCTTTCATTTTATCGCGAGTTCGCATTCCAGCTTTGAGCACCAAAGCTGAAGCAACACGAAACCGTTGATCGATGACTCGGTTTTCAGTTCTTTCATTGATTTGTTTGAGCTGTTGGAGATAGTGCTGGACCGAGTGTGAATCGCCCCTTTCCAGATTAATCCAAATCAATTCCAAGAGAATTATGGCGATCAGGGGGTCATTTTCCAGCGCATCATGTAATGTCAGACTTTGCTGATAGTATTCTTGGGCTTCCGTAAAGGAGCCTTTCTTACGATAGATTTCACCAATGTTGGATAGGGCTAGGG
>JBHLNC010000025.1:0-11710 GCA_048937435.1 Promethearchaeota archaeon
CCCAGGATAATAAGCCTACCCGCAAATTGAACAACACAGGGCGAAGTATAATCTTTTTGGCTAAGGTCCACAACAATGTTAGAAAACTAATTCTTCGGAATTGAATTCCAATGACACGAAAGATACTGATAATTGGATGTGGCACAGCCGGCGCGGCTGCAACGCTAATGGCGAGAAAAACTGATCGAACAGCTGAAATCACAATACTCCAAAACGAGTCACTACCCGAATACAGTCGATGTGGCTTACCCTATACAATCAATCGCAAAATTCCTCAACTTGAAGATGTTATCATTCACCCCAACTCTTTCTACACTGGAAAACTCATCCAGGCCGCCCTCCAGCTAAATACTGAAGCAATGAGAGTCGATGTAAAAGCCAAAAGGGTTACCACAAAAGATGACCAAGGACAAACCAATACCCTGTCTTACGACTCCCTGGTTTTTGCCACTGGTACACAACCCAGTATTCCACCAATTGATGGACTTGAAGCATCACATGTTCATCGGCTTCATACATACGAAGACGCTCGACAACTCCAGAACCTCGCAAAGAAAGGAACGAAAGTCGCAATAATCGGTGCTGGGTTAGTTGGACTCGAAACTGCTGAAGCCTTACACTCGCTAGGCTTGGATGTTACAGTTATTGAGTTCCTCAACCAGGTTCTCCCCGCCATGATTGACGAAGAGCTCGGAACTATCGTCAAAGAACAAATGGAAGCTAAAGGGGTCACAGTCAAACTAGGAACTGCAGCAAAAGCCGTTACAAAATCCTATGTCTTGGTCGCGGATCGAGAAACCCAGAAAGAAGAGAAAGTTCCTGCCAGCTTCGTCGTCGTTGCCACAGGTGTGCGAGCGAATATAACTTTAGCCAAGGAGAGTGGCATCAAAATTGGTGAACGGGGAGGCATATTAGTAGATAATCGAATGGAAACCAACGTCAAAGACATCTACGCTGCAGGAGATTGTGCCGAACACCTTGATTTAATAACACGACAACCAATTGTCTCCGGTCTTGGTTCCATAGCATTAAGGCAAGGAGAAGTAGCCGGAGTTAATGCAGCTGGAGGTGCTGCAGAACTACCAGGCGTTGTCTTGGCTCGAACAACTCACCTCTTCGGATTAGAAATCGCCGGAGTTGGTCCCACACGTGTCGCCGCTGAACGTGCTAACCTCCCAATATTAGTAGGCAAATTTAAGGGGATGCCAACCGCTGAATACTATCCCAGTGACGAAGAAGTCACAGTCAAACTCTTGGCAAATAAGGAAACTGGACGATTTCTTGGTGGTCAAGTTGTTGGACCTTGTGCCCATCAACGCGTGAATGTTCTCAGCGCAGCACTCTCTGCTAACATGACCATTCGACAAGTAGCAGATCTCGAAACCTGTTATGCTCCACCCGTTGCTCCAATCCGTGAACCAGTAACACTCGCTGCCCAAATCCTAGCTCTACGTTTCGAAAAGATGCAACAACGCAAATAAGAACCTAAAACTAGGCATTCATTCACTTTGCTTTAGCTTCTCTATGGCTAATGCCACTCCTTGAATTATCGCTTCGGGTTTAGGTGGACAACCCGGAACATACACATCTACTGGGATTGTCGTATCAACACCACCCACAATCGTATGAGTTTCTTCAATGTTCGCTCCTTCACCTTCAACATAGATCCCTCCAGTACACGCACAAGTTCCTAAGGCAATAACCTTCTTTGGAGCGAGCATCTGATCGAAAATCCGTTTCACAAACACCTTCGAGTGTTTTGACACACAACCATTCGTAATAAGAATATCCGCATGTCGAGGATTTTGCTTCCACAGCACTCCTAACCGCTCAACATCGAATCGAGGTGTCAATACATCTAGAACCTCAATATCACAATTATTGCAGCCCCCTGCATGGAGGACAGCAATCCACGGCGATTTTCCACGAGCCCAGCTCATAATACCCATTTTTTTGACACCTCAACACCGTAAGTCCTTCAGATCCTTGGTTCGCATAGTTCCCTTCAACACGAAGAACCGTTGTGCAAATATTAGCAACACTAGAATGAGAATGCTCGAAAAGAACATCAACATGGTTTCAATCACAATGTCGAATCCAGGAATAAGCAAATGAATCGAACAAATTAGAATCGATAAGCAAGCCACGCTCTTTCTCAAATCAGTCTTGGTCAACAGTCCGAAAACTCCAACCATAATCAATACCCATTCTATCCCACTCACTCCCAGAACGTTAAATGAAATGACATATGTAATAATTCCAAACACAAAGAGTAAACCAATAGAAAAAACAGGATGAATCAGGGGCGACTCTTCTGCTTGTTTTGTATGAACTGTCGTAATGAAAATTGCTATGGGAACGAGAACGATTGAATAGATGGCAAGCGGAATCACTTCAACGAAGGTCCCTTCAAGCAGAGCTCCCATAAGAAATAGGGCACCAAAAATCCCAAGCAAAATAGTGACGATCCGAAAATCGCGAATTTCGATGAGTGCAACTGCTATGATGAGGATAATCAGTCCAATAATCAGATTCACGGCTCCCACCTCCGCGCATAATATTTCTGAGTATGCGTGTTCAATTTGTAACTTAATTTTCTTCGACACTCAACACAAAGATTCTCATATTTGGTAAGATCAGCTACTACTTCATCCGCAATTCGAGGATCGATGTTCTCCATAACACGTTCCTTGATTTTTGCCAAGTGTTCTTTTGTGGAAACAACAGCATTGCATTCTTTACATCGAACTAGTCTGAACTCAATTGAGACATCTGCTTCCTTCTTATCTGCAGCAGCCAGTTCAAACCTATCAGAAAGGGCAATACCATCTTCTGGGCAAATGTCCTCACAGCGACCACAAAATATGCATCTTGGGTAATGAATACTAAGTCGGCGGGTGTCTCCTTTATCTTCAATGGAAATCGCTTTGGCGGAACAACACACCGCACAAGCACCACAGCCAATGCAGTTCTCGTCTTTGAACTGGGGAAGTCCACGTATGCCTGGTGGAACATGACTTGGCGGACCATGTGGATATTTTGTGGTCGCGGGCTTGAAGAGCGCCTTCAATACTTCCTTTATCGCTGTAATTTTCACCATATCAGAATCCCACTACAATTCGAATCAAGGAGATGAGTGCGAAAGCCAAGCACACCGTCAGGAACCACTTGAACACATGGCTAATCCGATATCGAGCACTAGCCACATGAAATATCGTCATTATGATGATAATGATGAGACACTTGAGGAGAAAGACTAGAATGCTAATTGGAAAAATTAGACCCGAGCCTCCCCCCAGGTAGAGATCAACAAAGAGGGCAGTAAAAACATAAAATCGAAAGAGTCGAGCTAACTCAAAGATTCCTAGTAACGGTCCTCCATATTCAGTAAGGGGTCCAGCAAAGATTTCCTGCTCAGCTTCAGGAATATCGCCAAAAGGTCGCATCCACGATTTCGTAAGCAATGCCAGGAATAAAGCTACCGCGGCGAATGGATAGTGAAAAATGAACCAATTCGGAAGAATAGTCCACAAGAAATTGCCCTCCTGAGCCAAGATGACATCCGTAATGGAGAGTGTGAACCCATAACCACCACGCGCAAGAGCAAGGGGCGGAATGAGAATCGCAATGGCAAGAGGGAGTTCCACGCTAAGAATAATCGCAACTTCTCGACTCGCCCCGATCTTTCCCCAGGGTGAACCTGATGCCCATCCTGCGATGACAAAAGCGAGAGAGAACATCACGGAAAAGTAGAGAATCACAATGAGATCCCATGACAGGGGACCAGGCCAGTAAGGGATTCCTGGGGGAATCATGAAGCTGAGAATAAGAATTGCACTTAACGCTAGAAGGGGTGAGAGAATGTACAGAAATTTATTGGATAAACTCGGAATGAAACGTTCCTTACCAAGTAATTTGATAATATCTGCAATGGGCTGAACCAATGGAGGTCCACGTCTAGCCTGTAATCGTGCGGATAATTTCCGAAATACCCAAGCTCCTACCCAACTGAAAAAGAAGGCTAGTCCAATTGCCGCAAAATACAGCCCTAGGATGAATAGAAAGTCCACAAGTGTTACCATTATATCCACCCCAGGAATAGCCACAAGAGTAGCAGTAGTGCAAATAGGACAAACCAAAGCACATACATGTTGACCAGGCCCGTGTGAGTTTTTCTCACACTACTCAACAACGATCGGAAAGGATATGCAAACACTGTCGATGAAGGTCTCACCTCATCCACTTTCAAATACGGGTCATGTAATGCTCCACCAGTCATAGGCATGGTTTTATCGTCCGCTTCAACAGGTTGGGCTCCCCATCGGAATCGATAGAGCACATATCCAACTGCTAGACCGACGAACAATAGTGTAGCAAGAAGAAAGACATCTAAAGAGGCCCAAAATAAGGGATTTACTGGTGGAGGTATTGCTGCAGGTAGTAATGGATATGTTGCAGGATAAATTAGGAATCCAAGTGCCAGTTGGGGAAAAATACCAAATAGAATACAGCCTGTTGCAAGTATCAGTGATGGGACTACCATGCTTTTTGGTGCTGGGTGTACATCAGCATACGTCTCAGGAGCATGACCTAAGAATACTGAACATAACATGCGGAGAAACACTCCGAAGGTCAATGCTGAAGTGAAAATCGCTATTAAAGCAAAAATAGGCTGTCCCGCTGCTATACACGCATTATACACCATCCATTTGCTAACAAACCCGTTTAGCAATGGAACACCAGCGATAGCTAAAGATCCAATGAGCATAACATATCCTGTACGGGGCATGGAGTGGAGTAATCCACCCAATTTATTGATATCACGAGTTCCAGTTTCATGTTCAATCGCTCCCGCGCTAAAGAACAGGACTGATTTGAAAAAGCTATGATTTAGTAGGTGGAAAAGGCCTGCCGCGATTCCACCCGCTGCAATCATAAGCCAAATAGGATCGGTAGATATGTTGTAATAGGAAATTGCCAGTCCGCCGATACCTAAACCGAGAATTACATAACCCATTTGGCTGACACTATCGAAGGCGAGAAGCCGTTTCAGGTCGTTTTGGGCGAAGGCGATGATTACACAAATTAACATCGTGAGTATACCAAGGGTGCATACTACGAGCCAGAAATTGATGTTAATGAAAAGTGAATAGAACATAAGAAGTACGAGGAACGCAGGCATACCCGCGACTTTTATCATCATAGCGTGTAGCAAGGTGCTAATGGGTGCTGGTGCTGCTGTGGATGCATCAGGAAGCCAGGTGTGAATGGGAAAGGAAGGAACCTTTACAAGAAAACCAAGGAATATCAGAAAAATCGCTAACTTACCCATGAATCCAAGAAGCAATCCGGAAACGAGTAGGAAATCAATGCTAAACACTCCAATTCCTGCAAATCCCATGCTTAGACCCTGTTGGTAAATTAAACCAAGTCCGATAACTCCAAAAAAGGATGCAAAGATTTGAATAATGAGATATTTCAATGCGCCTTCATATGAGGTGGCTTTCAAATAGTGAGCAATCAGTGGCGCTGAACTGAAAGTGGCAAGCTCAGCAAACAAGAAGACCCAAAGAAGGTTCCAACTATAAGACATGCCAACAAGGCTACCTAATGTCAGAAGCACGAAGAAGCTGTAGTAACTCCTTCGCTTCTCAATATATTTGATTGAATAAACCACGACGAGGAAGCCAATGAAAGTGGCAATAAGGGCGATTAAGTTCGTGTATCCATTGACAATAAAGCTGAAACCTAGCAAACTGGGAAGGCTAATTAACGGAGGCCAATAAAGGAAATTGAATATCACTACGAAGAGTGCTGAACCCGTGGCTATAACTGCCACAATCTCGTTGACTCTCTTAATTTTCATCCCGATTAGAGAAATGGCGGCTGCGATGTAGAGTATGACAACGATGATGGCTGGGTCTATCATTGTTATTTCATCCGAAAGAACTTGGATATTTCTCGTAACGTTCTAGTTGCTTGTGTTCTTGTTGTCTGGTCAATGATTGTAGTTAATCGATCTGTACAGGCCATGCACGGATCGACTGACGCTACGGTTATTGGGACATCCGCCAAATCCTGTCCTCGCAGCATGAAGAGTAGGGCATAATCGTTTAGATAGGATGGTGTTCGAACTCTCGCCCTTTCAGGGGTGTTTGTGCCGTTTGAAACCAGATAATACAAGAGTTCACCGCGTGGCGCTTCAACACGCCCTACGGCTTCTCCCGGAGGGAATTCTGATATTTCAGCTGTAATTGGTCCACCAGTGGTCTTGAGTTTATCCAAGCAATATTGACTAATCTTAACAGATTCTACTAATTCACCCAAGCGAACCAGTGCCATAGAAAAGATGTCTCCCTCCTCGGCAGTAATTACGTCGAAGGGGACTTCATCGTATGCGGCATAAGGATCGTCCTTCCGAACATCAATTTTCATTCCGGTGGATCGAGCAACAGGGCCGACCACACAGATTTTCTTAGCAATCTCTTTATCCAATGTTCCGATACCCGCGGTTCGCGCACGAATCCCTCCATCCTCTAACACAGCCTTCGTCGCAGTCACGGTGGCTTGATGAAGAACTTTGAGTTTCTCTTCAATTTTTGGAATCATATCTTTGTCTATATCTCGGCGTACTCCACCAATGGTATTCATGGCATAATGTTGACGATTCCCTGAAATGGCTTCCAGCACATCAAGGACGTGTTCACGGTCTCGCCATATCAACATAAACAAGGTCTTGAATCCAATAAGCTCCATTCCAACACCTGCCCAAAGCAAGTGGCTATGGATTCGTTCTAGTTCCGCCATGAGGGTTCGGATATAACGGGCCCGATCAGGAAGCTCAATTTCACCAAGCATTTCAACAGTGCGTGTATATGCAGTAGTGTGTGCGGCGCTGCAAATGCCACACACCCGTTCGAAGAGGTAGAGATTCTGCCAATAGCTACGATTTTCGGCGAGCTTCATGATTCCCCGATAGTTGTATCCCAACTTCAGATCTACTTCTAGGACTTTTTCACCTTCTACTTTTAATTTGAAGTATTCGCCCTCAAGCAAGGCTGGATGGAACGGTCCAAGAGGAATTACGTATTCAGGAGCCGCAACATCTTCAATTTGCATTGGAATCGTTTTCTTCTTGGTTTCAATTCTTTTCGTCATCTAAGCCACTTCCTCTGAGGGCCATGCATAGGGGAGAAACAGTTTCCGGGGATCTGGATGACCTTCAAACTTGACTCCCATAAGATCCATCAATTCGCGTTCAGCCCAATTGGCGGACCACGCAATATTGGTAATTGAATCAATGATTGGATTTTTTCTCGGCAATCGGACTTTCATGGAGAGAAGAAGGCTTTGTTCTTGGTGTGAAAAATCAAAATGATACACAATGTCAAAGCCTTGGATGCCCTCATCATTGGCTGAAATAGCAACTAATTTTCCTTCTAATTTCTCTACTAGAAGATAGGTGATTTCTTTAATTCGGGTTGGCTGGGACCGAACAAACACGCGGTTATAGTGATCGCAGTGCTCTTCCACGTAATCCTTTTTTAGCAGGTTCTTCAATTGTCTTCGAATTTCATCCATTCGTCCCATTTAGTTGCCTCCGAAACCAAGTTTCGCAATGAAAGAGCTGGTTTTAATGCGGTGTTTGTCCAATCCGATTTCCTTGGGTTTGAGACCCAACCCCAATGCCATCAATTCCATCAAATTGAGCATTGGGAGATCATAGCGAATACCTTCTCGTCTCAAAAGGAGTTGGGCTTTCTCCAATACATCAAAGCATCCTGGGCAGGCGGTCACCATACAGTCTGCCTTCGCTTCTTGCATCTTATCTAATTTGAACTTAGACCGCTCTTCCATTGCCTCATCAAGTGAATATAAGGAGAGAGGGAATCCGCAGCAAATCTTCTCAGCACCATAATCTACGACTTTAACTCCTAGTGTATCAATGATGTCATCGAAATATGAGACAAATTTCTCATTTGGGCTCTTGTAAAGCTTACAACCATATTGTAAAACAACTTTCACTTTTGATAGAGGCTGTTTTAGGGCGGCTTTTAGTGATTTCAAGCCGATATCTTCGACTATGACTTCCAGGAAATGTTTGACCTTAACCTTGCCTTCGAATTCTTTGTTAAGAAGTGAAAGCCTGGAATTCACTTCGGTAAGAAGCTGTGAGTCATTTACAAGGTTTTCTCTGGCCTCGTATAGGGTCTCCCAACACCCATTACAAACCGTCAAGATATCCTTACCAATTGCTTCAGCGAGTGCAAGGTTACGGGCTGAAACATATAGCCATGCATCATGGTCCGCCAAACGAACAATTTCGGGAACCGGACAACAGGTTGCTCCCTCCATGTCAATCAGTTTCATTTTCAAACGTGGAGCAATCTGACGAAGTGAGGCTTCAGCAAAAGGTTGCATCGAGGGAACATAACAGCCTAAAAACAAAGCATAGCTTTTCGTCATTAATCACTAGCCCTCATCTTCTATTTTTTCATCTTTATCAGTCCAAGTGGCCTTATCATAAAGTTCAGTGCCTTTCACAAGCTCTTCAAGTTCCTCTCTTGCATCCTCATGTTGATAAGCTGTAGGAGGCTTCCGATTAATCCCAAGTGTTTCTCGAACTTTTTCACGAGTGACTACAAGCTTTGGAACATGACCCACACGGATGATATTCTCAATTGGATCTTTGAAGGACTCAGGAAGCGTTTTCACCTTTTTTCTCCAGGGATACAACGTGAGTTCGTCTTCACTCATCAGATTTCGCCTCCAATGTCTCTTTAGCACCTTTTCTAGAGATAACCTGTAGAGCACCTGTGCTACAATATTTTGCACAACGCGGGTCTCCATCACAAAAGTCGCATTTGTAACTAACCCCCAAGGCTTTCTCAAAAATTGGGACAGAGATGGGACAAGCAAAATTACAGGACTTACAACCAATACATCGAAGTCGATCAATCGTCACGATTCCCGTATCAGGATCTCTCCTGATGGCTTTGGGTTCAGTTGGACATGCTGCTTCACAAATCGCATGTTCACAATGGGTGCAATGAGCGTTGATGAAACTAGTCGGGTCGGCATCGTCAGGATAAATTCGAATATAGGCCTTGTCGAGGTCTGCTTCTTCAAAATGATAAAAGGAACAAGAAATCATGCAATAGTAGCAGCCTGAACACTTCTCAGGATTATATATGAGAACCTTTTGGTTTAAGAGTTCGTCCGACATCACGTTCCTTCCACTGGCAAGAATATATGTCGGAATATTACGTACAGCTTGCGCCTATAAATGTAATAATCGTTTCAAAAGGGCTAGCAGGTTCGGACGAAGTGCACAGAGCAGGAGATACAGGGGTCGTACGCACGAATGAGCATATTCAAACGAAGTTCTGCTTCCTGTTGGGATAATTCTTGGATGCTCGGAGCAAGGGCACGAACATCAGCTTCAATGTTTGAATAATTCATTGCTGTTGGTGTAATTACATTTGCGGCTAGAACCCTTCCACGAGCATTAAATTTGAATTCGTGGATTAGGACACCTCGTGGAGCTTCAACGGCAGCAGCACCAGAACCAGAACGAATTTTATAATCAACGACATTGGCTTGTAGATTCTGCGTCAGGAGATCATCAATAATTTCAATGCTATGGTCAAGGTAATGGAGATATTCGACTGCCTGACCTAGGTTCATCTGAAAAATATCGTAGCTGGGAAGTTTCAAGCCCACCTTTTTGGCCATTCGTTTCGCGTTATCCGATAGTTGATTCTTTGCAACATTTAGTCGACCAAGTGATCCAACGACAAAGGGTTGTCCTTCAACTTCACTAAATTTGGCATGGGCGTAGGGCACGTTATGCTCTTTGATGAGGCTAGTATATTCAGATTCAGGGACCTGTAAACCTGTGTCCGTGAGTAAATCTCCTTCATAAAGGGGATATTCTTTAGCATGTTTTAACGCTAAGTATTGACTTCGTCGAATTAGTTTAGGCTCTGAAAACGATCCCATTAATTCGATTTGAGCTTCGGCATCAGGAATCGCATCTTGAAGTCGTTTCCGAATCGACTGTAGTTGTGAGGAGGTTGGGACATGTGTGTATCCGCCAACAACGGCACATAAAGCGTGGGTGTGTCTTCCACCAATGAGTTCCATGAGGTCGTTACCTAGTTTCTTGAGGCGAAGTGCTCGTTGAGCTTCTTCTTGGTATTCAGGTAGCATTTCAATGATGTTGCGTGCTCCGACATAATCAGGGAGGGCAAGGAAGTTGATATGCAGAGCGTGACTGGCTAGATTATCGCCTAGGAGTTGGAGTTTACGTAACTGATGAGTCTGTAGGAGGGGTTCAATTTGCATGGCCGCTTCAACCGTCCGTAATGCCACGATGGCATGGGAATGGCTGCATATGCCACAAATACGGGACATGATGTGTGAGACTTCATCATGACCGTGTTCTCGGAGGAAAGCTTCGAATAAACGGGTTCCTTCAGTAACACGCATTTCGACTCGCGGTTCTTTCCCTTGTTTAAGTTCTACAAATAAGTCGCCATGTCCTTCGACACGAGCTAGGTGGTGGATGTCGAACTGCGCTAGAGCCATTCGATGTTTAACCTCCGTTTCAGTTGCTTCATGAAATCTTCCGCTGAGGCGTTAAACATTCGGAATTTCCGAACTACAATGTCGAAGCTCGCGCCCTTTTGAGAAAACATATCAATCTCAGATTCCACATTCGCCTGGGGTACCGGACCCCAACATCCTTCACATGGGAAACTAACACTAGGACATAAGGCTCCACAACCAGCCCGAGTTATAGGACCTAAGCACAGTTCTCCCTCTTTCATCAAGCAGACATTTTCTTTCAGGCGGCACTCAACGCAAACCGCATAGTTCTTTTCAGGTGGCTTGGTACCTATTAACAGTGCAGTCAAAAATTCTACAAATTCCTGACCACTAATGGGACAACCCTGTAACTCATAATCAATTTTCACATGGGATTTTAGGGGCAAAATTTGGGGAAGGGTGCTAACATGAGAAGCGTCACCATATACACTCTGTTTGAACTCCTCAATATTTCGTCCATTTCGAATGGCATTAACCCCTCCTGTCGTGGCACAAGCTCCTATAGCGACTAAGATTTTAGAATTCTCTCGAAGCTCTTTCAGTCGTGTAAGCTCTGCTTCGTTCGTCACGGACCCTTCAACGAAACACACATCATAGGGACCCGGGTGAGTCGCAGAACTTCCCATCCGAAATTGAACTAAATTGATATGTCCTAGTACATCAAGTAGGTCATCTTCGAGGTTAAGGATTTCCAACTGACACCCAGCACAACAAGTCAACCCAAAGAGGGCCACTACTGGTTTTGTTTTTCCTGTTGACATCACATGCTCTCCTTGGGTTTTCGTTTAAACCGCACCTCGCTGCGTCTTAGCTTCTTTATAGCTAAACACCGGACCATCTTGACAGACAAACTTGGATCCCACAAGGCAATGACTACAATGCCCAAGCCCACATTTCATCCGACGCTCCAAGGACAAATAAACACGGTCATCAGGTAAGCCAATTTTTTCCAACTCCCGCATGACAAATTTATACATTATCGGAGGTCCACAGACGAGTGCGTAGGTATTTTTCGGAGAAATCATGATTCGGTCAAAAAGTATCGTCACTACTCCGATATTGCCTGCCCAACAATGTTCATCATCTCGGTCACCGGTAG
>JBHLNC010000339.1:0-2902 GCA_048937435.1 Promethearchaeota archaeon
CAACCTTCGAGGTTCACCACGAAAAGCTATGCAAACAACACCCTTGCGACGATATGATAAAATTTTCTTCATTTTTTACGTGCCACTCTTTTTCCTAATTCCAATTGTCACTGGACTTGAATACCAAAGATTCCTCATGACTTGGGTTATCATTCCCTTCTCCCTCACACTATGGCCAATATTACTTGGATTCGTGCTTATCCTGATTGGTGAAGCTATCTTTGGTTGGGCCATGGTGTCCAACCCCTTCTTCCATGGCATGATGAAAATTCAAGAAGAACGCGGACACCAAGTCATCTCGAAAGGACTATATCGTTGGATCCGTCACCCAGGGTATTTGGGTCAGATTATATTTTACCTCGGAACGCCTCTAATACTTGGTTCTTGGTGGGCATTCTTGTTGGGAATCATCATGAGTTTCGCATTCATTTACCGTACCGCAAAAGAGGATCAAACTCTCCAAATTGAACTTGAAGGATACAGTGAGTACACAGCTCAGGTTCGAAAGCGACTTATTCCCGGTGTCTGGTAACTACTGAAGAAATACCTAAGAAACTACGATGCGTGTTGTGTAATTTTTTGATCAAAGACTTTTCTGAGTAGAACCATTGGCAGATTCCCGTTCGTAGCAATCGTGTCGTGAAAGAACTTGTTGGAATATTTGTCTCCCATTTTTTGCATAATTTCGTCGCGAAGTTGGAGAATGAGGTGTTTTCCTAAAAGGTAGGACAGAGGGTATCCAGGGCTCATGGTGTACCGGCGTACTTCTGCGGTGGCACCTTCTTTGGACATACTTGCTTCTTTGACTAGCATATTTACTGCTTCATCGAAGGTCATTTCCTTGCGACCTAGTTGAACGTCCACAATAATACGAACTGCACGCCAAATTGCTCCAGTAAGTTGGATCATTTTTGCTTCAAGTCCTGTGACAAAGCCTTTTTCCATCATCATCTGCTCGCAATAATGGGCCCACCCTTCTACTGTTTCAATTCCCAGATTCCCAACCATGGTACCTAAGAGTCGTATTAGCGAACCTCGGTTTGAAGCTGAGAGTTGTAAGAAATGTCCTGGAAATGATTCGTGAACCGCAACATTTCGAATACTCGGAATGTTCAAGTGCTTGCCTAGGTGTGCGATGTCTTTTGGTCGGGTGACAACATAAATTCCAATCCTAGATTCATCAAAACGTGAGGGAGGTATTAAGGCTGCAAAAGGGATAAGTGGAGCCATGTATGCAGGGGTTTCTTCAATAATCAGCTTATCTTCCTCATAGATGGTGGCTAGGTCATTACCAAGAACGAATTGTTTCGCTTCCTCCATGGCGGTTCGTGTTGCGAGTAGTGCCTCCTCAAAGGTTTTTGGAGTTTCTTTCTCGATAGTGGCCATTACTTCCTCAACGCTTTTATCAGGATCTATTTGAGCCGCTGTTTGGCGTCTTTCTTCTTTGAGCTCTTTAAGGGATTTAAGTCCAAATTGTAGAATCTCTTCAGATGTCATACCGAGTTTTCGAAGTTGGATTAAACGTTCATACCGCTCCTTACCTAGTGCCCAATTCTCTATCGTGTTGGATTGAAGCTGCTGTAACCATGCAAGATGCTCTTTAAGTGGCTCATCTAACGTGGTTACTGTCTCCTCTAATTCAGTTTGGAGCTTATCAGAAATTTGTCCTTTTCCTAACATCGTAATGAACTGAAAAAGACCTGGTATTTGTTGGGTGGATTCAAGGGCAATTTCTGTCCATAGTCTCACAGGCTGAGATTTTTCAAATCGTGTATGAAATTCTTGCAGATAGCGTGGGATCTCTTTAAGGCGAGATATTATTGCCTTCATACGTTCTTCTAGGGGTGCATAGTCCCTTGAGATTATGAGGAAAAAACTCCCTCCAATGAGATCAAACGCATCAGGATTCAAGATGTTTTGGCGTTGCTCATGGAGTGTGAATTTCCATACTTCAAGCATGCTCTCAAGGAGTTCCCAGTCAATTTTATTCTCTTCATTTAAGGCATTGAAATCGATTGTCTCTTTCATACGGCTAACCGCTTCTTCAAGCATCTTTTCGATGTCAAAATCTGGAGTCAAATCGCCTTTCGAAAGTTGATGATCAAATGGGTCATGAAGCCCGAGCATGCTCGCGATTTCAGGAAGGATTTTGTAAAACCGTTCATACATTTCACTTTTTAATTTCTCAAACTGCTTATCAGCACTCATTGTAATTCACTCTCTAGAGTAGAGATGTGGTCAGTATACTTATAACATCTGTAAAAACTTGACCATATTCATGGTCACTAGAAAGAATCGATTGCAAGTAGGTCCACAAATTATGATTCAAGGTTGGCGATTTTTTGGTCAAAAACTTGTTGCAGCAGGGATAAACTCAGCACTCATTTTGGACTCACCTATTATTGTAAATGTTAGATTCTCATCTCTCGACTAGAAACCTTTCAAAGCCTTTGACAACATACCGAATATGTTTCTTTCCCTTCGGGAGGATTGTGTGCCCCTCCTTTTCAAGGAGCGCTTTTTGTTGCTCAGCTCCACCTGGGTACTTGGGATTTAACTCGCCATTATTTTTGATTGTGCGCCAGTACGGAACATTACTATTCATTTCTTCAGCGGCATTGGCAGCGATCGTGACAAAGATACCAGTGGTTAGTGTACAGCAATATTGCGCTCCATGTTTTGTGGCAAGACGTTCACAAATCTGACCTAAGGTAATGAGTTGTCCCTTTGGGATGGATTGCATGATTGCATTCACATCGGAAGGTGCCGCTAAGACAACACTGTCCCCAATTTCAGCGCCCATTTTCTCAAGTGGTCGACGACATGGGAAATTGACTTCCAATGGCACAATTTTAGGCATGTTTTTTGGGTCTTCGAGTTTTTCTTGCCAGGTCTTACGTTT
>JBHLNC010000340.1:0-2895 GCA_048937435.1 Promethearchaeota archaeon
ACCACATTTTAGGCCCCGGAGAACATGTTTTTTGATAAGTGGAGCATTTTGGGAAAGATCTTCAAAGAAAAACGAGTATTCGCTTTCACCAGAATGGTCGGGGCAGCGGAAATGCACCTTCACTAGACCTTCTTTTCGCATTTTAGCTTGTGCAGCAGCCAGCTGACGATTGACTTCTTTTTTTAATTCATCTGTTTCGGTTTCAGCTAGTTTGAGATGTTCCTTTTCAAGGGCTTCACTGGCGGTTCGTTCCATGAAGCCCAACTTTTCTTGGCGAATTACAGCTTTGATGGCCTTGGGTTTTCCATCTTTAGGACAGGCTAGTTCTTTCTCAAATGCCTCTGTAGTCATATTGATGCACCTTGAACGTGGAGAATTGGTACTTCTAAGTAAAAAAGACCATAGGGTCAACCAGCTATTGCAGAGGCAGTCTTTTGTAGAAGAAAAATAGTGTTCAAAGACGTTAATTAGTAAGGATATTGGTATTTGTGCTGGTCGTCTATTGGCAAGGACAAATTAATGTGGAGAATGTGGATTGGCAGTTGTTGCCAGATACGGAAATGGTGTTATCAGAGGATTTGGAGCTGAAGAGGGGAAAAATTTGGCAAAAGATTGTAGACCAGTATCCGAAAGCATATGATGGGATGTTGTTACGACTCGGCAGTTACTCAGTAAAAGAAAAACGACTTAGATTGAACATGAGTTGTATTCGTTTTTCTCGTGTTCAAACCATGTTGCAGTCTAACATTAGATTCGAGCCATATGGAGTGTTGGGTGTCCAAGCAATAATTCTTTCACCAGATAGACGATATCTATTGTATGGGGAGCGATCCAAGGACCATATGCATTGTCCTCAATTCTTAGGATCACCCGGCGGAATGTTGGGTATTGAGGATGCCAAACGCCCATTTTGGCAAGCTTGCATGCGAGAAATAATAGAGGAGGCACATATTGCATTTCGAAAAGAGAAACTCATGATAGCAATCATCGCAGACCTTTACACTCCGGTAGGTACAGTGTTGCTTCTCCACGCTATTGCTAAAGAACAGCCTGATGTCACAAAACCCGTTCCAGGAAACGATGAATGGACTAATCAAGAACTTCATTGGTATCCTGTAGAAACATTATCAGTACTTGATAATTCGAGGAGTCTAGAAGGATTAGTATTCGCAAAGAAGGAATGGCAACAATTCAATAATACAGGGAAGAGTGTCATATGGTAGTCAGTTTGTGAGATTCATGGTTGGTTCTTCTTTCTCCAAGAAACAACAGAACTCACTATGACAAAGACTCCCACGAGGCTGCCAATAACTAGCAAGCCCGTTAGTAGGAGAGGATCCATCATTGGAGGCATTGCTGCAAGGATGATATAGTCTTCAAGAAAAAGAAACACATCGAGATATGTACTTCGAGCGGTGAAGACAACGATCATGTCAAGGTGTGGAAAGACAAAGATATGTTGATTCTGATGTCCGTGGGCTGCATATGCATCAATTGAGGGATGAATCCACCACTGATATCCATATTGTGTTTGACTGTCAACAGTGGCGTGATGTGCAGAAGAAGCAGTTACCCATGAAGCAGGAAGGATTTCTTCTCCATCCCAGGTGCCATTATGAAGATAGAGAAATCCAAATTTTGCCATATCACGTGCTCGCAGACGAAGAGCTGATCCGCCATTGTGATTACCTTGCGGATCATCGTTCCAAGCATAGTCAGTGATACCCAGTGGTCCAAATAGATGAGTTTCTGCGAAGCTTAAAGCGGAGAGATTGGTTGCTTGGGTGAGAACAGCGGAGAGAAGATGAGATCCACCTGTGTTGTATACCCACTGCTCACCAGGGACATAATCCATGGGACGGTTGATTACAAACTCCACCCAGTTAGGACTTCCTGTCATCCGATCCCAGTCGTTAAGTGGACTACCGTAAGGATAGGACCATTCATCCCAGGGCAGGCCAGAAGTCATGGTGAGGAGGTGTTCAACAGTGATAGCTTGTTTTCGACTATCTAAATTTTCGATGGTCATATTGGGAAAGAAGTCAACAAGATATTCATCGATGTCCAAGTATCCCTGCGAGACTGCGATGCCAACAAGGGAGGAGGTTACGCTTTTCGTGCAGGAGTAGATATTGTTCGTCTGATTCTCCATTTCAGGGTTACCGAAGTAATTTTCATAGACAAGATACCCATGGCGAACGACAAGAATGGATCGAAGTGGATTAGAGATAAACGCTTCATTGATATAGCTCTCCATACGCACTAGCCATGAAGAATCCATGCCTTGCGATTCGGGCGAAGCCGTTTGCCAATCAGTTGTCGGCCAATAATCAGGTTCTGTTAGCTGTGCGACGGCTTGAAGCTGACTCGGAGTACTCAGTGTAATAAGGAGAACCGAGAGAAGAGCTAATAGGGCTAACTGTCGAACTGTCATAGTCAACCATCCTACAAGGAACTTTAAACTGAATTTACAAGTATAAAGTTAGGGCACGCCCAAGGTTCTGAATCACTCTGTTTGAAAGGTTTAGGTACCGATTTCCGAAAAGCCTTGTTCAGATATTGGCAAATAATTCTACTTGGATCACTGAATTCTTTGAATACTGCAACACGCTAGACACCTTGGAGAAGCTGTCAAAAGATATATGTTCCTTTTTTCGATTACTCTTTTGGGGTTAATGAAAGGTGGCAGAAGTATCTGATAACCGGTGGCAATCATATTCTGCTAGTCTCGACAGCAAAGCGATGATATATTTGGGTGTGCTAGGATTTTTCATGCCATTCATGTTTGGTGGCGTCCTAATTCCCCTTCTTTATTTTGAGTTTGGATTATCGGCACTTATCTTTCCTATAGGACTGATTCTGATTTTCGTGTTCATTGCTGTAATGATGGCAGCT
>JBHLNC010000341.1:0-2120 GCA_048937435.1 Promethearchaeota archaeon
CAAGAACATAGAAGTAGGCTCCTCGCCCTTCTTTGAGGTGATATTCTAAAATTCTATCAGCTTGGAGAAAAGAAGATTGCACTTGAGCGTCAGAGTGAATCGGAAGACTCCCTTCATGCTCATTGGAAACTAGAGGCAGAAAACGATTCGTTCGCTCACCTTTTTCTACTTTTTTCTGTTCTAATGAAGGTTCCAAGCCAGATTCTGAGGGGAAGAACCACATCTGAATAAATCTCATCGTCACATCTTGTCGGTTATTGATTTCAGAGTGGAACATGCCTGTGCCAATAGTAGTATGTTGAACCCAACCTTTTTTCAGGATGCCTCCTTCACCATGTTCGTCTGCATGGCGGAATTCACCGTCAGCACAATAGGTTACAACTTCAATTTCCCTGTGTGGATGAAGTGGCCAAACTGCCCCAGGAGAAAGTGTATCGTCATTGAAAACTCGTAATGGGCCGAAATGTACGTATTCTGGATCTCGGTATTGGTCGAAGGAAAAATGCCAACGCCCGTGAAAAGTTCCGTTTTGAATCCTCCCATCGATTTGATATATTTCCTGAGGTTTTCGTATAACAATCATCTACTGTCTCATCCTTTTTTTATCTTAGCTTAACTATAAATCAATCATTATCATTTGATACTATCATTTCAAATATAATTAGTTAAAAAGTCACGATTAAATGTAACGAATGTGGCACAAAACGAATCTTTTATAGGTATTAAACAATTGGAAACATTACATAAGATCTTTTGGCGATATATATGAAAAAGGAGCTACTAGAACTAAAAAAACAAGTAGAAAACTGTAAAAAATGCGAACTATGGAAAGGAAGAACTAAACCAGTGTTTGGTGAAGGACCAGACGATGCAAAAATCATGTTGATAGGGTTAGGACCTGGATACCATGAAGACCAACAAGGCCATCCCTTTGTAGGCGCCGCAGGAAAACTACTTAACAAATTACTTGGTTATGCAGGTTTAAAACGAGAAGAGGTCTATATTGCAAACATCATAAAATCCTATTTGCCTGATAACAAAGCAACAAACGAACAAATAGCTGCATGTACACCTTACTTGGATAAGCAAGTTGACATTATCAAACCGAAAATAATCCTTTTATTAGGCAATGTTGCTGTCAAGTACATTTTTGAAAAATATCAATTCAAACTAGCACCCATGAGAGATATACATACAAAAACTTTTACAGTTTCTACATTGGATTTTAACGCTAAAGTGATTCCAATGTATCATCCCTCTGCGGCCTTAAGAAACCCGGGACTGCGGGATATAATTCAAGAAGACTGGGTTAAATTGAAAGATAATTTGCATTAGTATTTATTGCTTTAAAATATTAATTTTAATAAAGCCTGTTTAAAGCTGCAAGTCGTACCGCTCTTCCGTTAGTGTTTTTCCCCAGATTTTGTGTGTTATTTCCTCGGTTTTTTCAAAACCAGCGGATACATATAAATAACAAGCCGCATCTAAGCCACTGAACGTCCAGAGGAAGACAGTCTTAAACTCACACTTCTTGCAGAATTGAAGCGCCTCTTGAAAAAGAAGTTTTCCGAGGCCTAGACCACGGTAGTGTGGATGAACAAGAAACCATCTTAGTTGCGCATCTGATTCAGATCGTCCAAAAACTGCTATCGAACCGATAATTTCCTCATTAATTTCTGCAACCCAAAGTCGATTTTTTATAGCATTGAATGACTGGGCGAATTCAGCAAGCCCAGATGCGACATAACCTTCAAATGTATGATCCAATCCATATTCTTCGGCATAAACAACTGCATGAAGATAAATAACTTTACCTATATCGCCAGGTTGAAGATTATAGCGCACATTAACGTCCTTTAGAATTCGTTGTTTAGTGTTGCTAGACATAAAATCCTCAGTTTATTAAGTTCTTATTCTACTAATATATATCTACTGAAGATTTTGTGAGAATTTGATTTAAACCTTAAAGTGATGAAATGGACAAATTTGAAAGGTTAATGACGACATTCTCCGGCGGTTCTTTAGATCAATGGGCTTATGCGTTATGGAAACACTTTCCAGGCAACGATAGAACTCCTCAAGACTTTGCGGAGGCGCATGTGGAATTTCAAAGAGCATAT
>JBHLNC010000341.1:2130-2889 GCA_048937435.1 Promethearchaeota archaeon
CCTGATGTGTTGAAACTTACTCCACATGGAAGTTATTGCACAGTTGACTGGGGATGCGAAGTAGGACCGATTCATCCAATCTATGGTTCACCGTCAGTATTAAACTCTCCATTTCAAAAAGCTTCGGACTTTGAGGTCATCGAAGAAGTAGATCCAACTGATGGTGAATTTGGTCGGCAATTAGAGGGGGTGCGGATGGTATCGAAAATACTAAGCGGAAATGTTCCGCTAATGATGACGGTTTTTAGCCCCTTTATGGTAGCAAGCCAACTAGATCCTAATATCGTGAATCACGTTTATGAAGCTCCTTCCCAGATCGAAGAAGGTCTCAAAGTAATAACACGGGTTATGACCGAATTCGGACATGCAGTCCTAGATGCAGGCACTAATGGTCTCTTTGTTGCTTCTCTACATAGCATTGAGGGAAAACTTAAGAACCAAGAGTTCTTGGATTTTGAGGCTAAGTATACACTTAGTTTATTGAATGATCTCAGGACCCATGCTGACTTTATAGTGTTTCATATTCATGGGAATAAACCCTTGTTCAAATATATCGCTGATAACTATCCCATAGATGCCATTAACTGGCACAGCCAACACACATTTCCAACAATAAAAGATGCCCTCAGAATCTTCAATAAAGGCCTCTTTGCTGGACTTGACGAAACTGAAACTATCAGAAAAGGAACACCGCTTACCATAAAAAAGCAACTACAAGAAGTTATGATGATTTCCAATTCACGCTTATTACTTGCTCCT
>JBHLNC010000342.1:0-2883 GCA_048937435.1 Promethearchaeota archaeon
ATGATGACACACATGAGCCAGAACGGATGGCAGAGCGGCCTTCTCTCGGATAACAGCTGTGGCTTGGGAGTAATCACCAGCGGCTAGTAGTCTGAGGTATCGGGGGATTTCAATCTCTAGAGGGCAATTATTTACACAGGGCAACAGGACAGCTTCGCGATCAGCCCAGATTACCTCCTGATCCAACAAAGCACCAGTGGGACATACTTCAACGCAAGCACCACAGAATTTGCAACCAGACTCACCAAGGCTTTGGGCTATTGTTCCTACGATTAGTTGCTTCCCGTCAAAAGCCATCCCTAATGCATCAATCCCACGCAGATCACTACATACTCTGATGCATCGTGTGCATCCAATGCACTGATTATAATCCCGAACTATTAGTGGCTCATCTTCAATCTTTGGAAGTTTTTTTGGAATGAATCGAGGAGTGTCATCTTTGATGCCTACATATTCAGCGACTTTTTGTAACTCACATCGTCCGAATTTCTCACAACAACGTTCATCAACGGGAACATTGGGGGGACATGGTTCACGACTACATCCTTCCCGTTGTGCACAAGTTAAACATGCATGGGGGTGTGTAGCAAGTATTGACGAAAGCTTCTCCTGCCGGTGTGTAATAATTTCTGGCGTTTCAGTTAAAACAACCATTCCTTCCACAACCAGCGTATCACAAGCTTGGTGAACTCCCTCTCGTCCTTCAATTTGGACAGCACAGATACCACACCCTTCATATTCCATTTCGTGTCCAACATGCTTTATCTTTTGATTACCCCGAAAGACATTGCCTGTGGTTTTGGTTCTCACTCCTGGGGGTAAATCTGGATGGTAGCATAAGCGAGGGATGTATACATCCACAGATTCTGCTGCGATTAGAATATTGGAATCCTTTTCTGCTTCGACTTTTATACCATTTATCGTAAGTTTGACCATCTGGATTATCACCTTCCAATTGGCTCTCAAGGAACTGGAAAGATGTGATTAATGGCAATTGTATCGTAATTATAGGACTTGTCCTTTCGCTTGACTCAAGAAATGAGTTATGGCACGAGTTGGACAGGCAACAACACAAGGAATTTCAACGTCCCCGCTAGTCGATTTACACGGAGCACAACTGTATTTGAGTTTATGTCGGTGTTCTTCCCGGACACCCATGATATCGCCATCTTCAATATCATACTCATTTGGAATTACTTCCAACACGGAAGCAGGGCAAACTTCAACACATTTCCCGCATCCGTCACATTTGTCCGTGTCTAAAGTAATGAAATATTCCCCTGAACCGTCCTTGTATCCGTAATTCGCTATCAATACCTTCACCTAGATGATTTTCTTCTACCCTTTGGAGCGTTCATAGAGGACTTTGGCAAACAGGGCAGCACCGGCAGCTCCCGCCAGCATCGGATCAAACCGTGGGTCATCACGCCATTGATCCGGTTTGAGTGCCTGGAGTCCCAGTTCCTTTTCAACGCGTTTAACAATTCCAATGTTTTTAGCGATTCCTCCGGTAATCACGAACTCTTTCTCAACGCCTACACGATTGAGCAGGTCTACTACTCGATGGGCCATAGCTTGACAGTAGGCTGCGAGAACCTCATCCTTTGACCAACCGCTTCGAAGGAGTCCAACGGCTTCTGATTTTGCAAAGACTACACAGGTACTGCTCACGGATTGTGGTTCTTCTTTTACGGCAAAGGATCTGTCTCCGACTTCTTGGATTGGGACAGATAAGAGGTCAGCAAAGACTTCCATGCCACGACCAGTGCCAGCTGCGCATTTATCATTCATGAGGAAGTTTTGGACCTTTCCTTTTTCATCTACACGAATGGCTTTACAGTCTTGACCACCCATATCCAGGACTGTTCGGACTGAAGGTCCCCACATGAAGTTTGCTCCGCGTCCATGGCAAGCAATCTCTGTGATCGCCTTTTGGGCGAAGGGAATATTGACCCGCCCATAACCAGTTCCAACAACATAGTGAACGTCCTTGACCGTAAGTCCGGTGTCTTCCAAAGCCCAGTTCATCGTCCGTTCAGCGCTATCGGGACTACTGGATCCGGTTCGCATGACACTTTGGGCAAAGACCTCCCCATCAACCATAATCATGGTCTTCGAACTGACTGAACCAATATCGACCCCTGCACTAATCACCTTCCCGTTTTTCGGGTCAATGCCTTCAACAGTATGTCGATATTCAGGCCATCTCCAAAATTCCTTCTTTGTCATTTTCATCACACCTTTGCCCTTTCCTGGGCTACCAGGGCAGCACCGTAAGCACTTGCATATTCGGGATTCTCCGGCACGTGAACCTCCACCCCTAATCCACGTTTCATCGAATCTACAAAGCCAACATCGTAGGCTAATCCACCAATTAAGAGGACATCCTCTGTGATACCCAATCTTCGGACCATTGAAACCACTCGCTCTGCAATGGCATCGTGTATTGCACGGGCGATATTTGCTTTTGGTATCTGAGCATGAATTAACGATACAACTTCAGATTCAGCGAAAACAGTACATTGAGCATTCATAGGAACTGCTTCAGTGGCTTCCAAAGACATAGGACCCATCTGCCCTAATTCAACTTCAAGTGCACGGGACATGGCTTCAACGAATGCACCTGCCCCCGCAGCACATCGTTCATTCACAACAAAGTCTTTCATACCACCGGATTCATCACATTTGACTGCACGAGCTTCCTCAGCTCCTACATCAATGATGGTTCGAGCTGATGATAACAATTTGACTCCAGCTTTTGCATTTGCCCCGACTTCGCTGATACTATCCTTTGCAAACTCAACTGATCCTTGGCCAATTCCTGTTTCTGTGATGTGGGTAATGTCTTCTAGTTTCAACCTTGCAGCTTTTAGAGCCATCTCT
>JBHLNC010000026.1:0-11590 GCA_048937435.1 Promethearchaeota archaeon
TTTGCAGAAGTTCTACTACCTTTTTCCCTTTTCTTTTGAGTTCCATTTCTGAGACGGTGTTTTTCATCGGGCAAAGGCTATCCACTACTATTCCCTCTTGTTTGCTGTAGATCACTGGATAAATTCGACATCCTAAAGGTCTGTGTTCATAAATAAGGCAGCGGCATTTTACAACATCATAGAAAACGCAGAATCCATGACAATTTCGCAGTCTGGCAAAACCATGGTTATCATAACGCATAAACTTCTGCCTGGTATATCCCACTTTTTCCAACCGTTCAACATCTGCATTGGAAAGCATCATTTCAGTGTTTTCACAGCATATTCCGCAATGCGAACAACGCATGAGCAGATTCTACTCAAACTTGCTTTTAGTAGTTTTCGTCAATTTTCACTGAGACTGGAGTTATCTCCGTTGTCCGTAGCTTACCCGTCTCCAACGGATGCCTCGTCTACCCTCGGCATAGTCCCTTTCTGGAGAAATTACTTGAAACAAATCATCTTTCCCGTCATTTTCCTAAAAGAGTAAAGATGTCTTCGATAACCATTCATGCGAACATATAACGCACCCGAACGCCACTTGGAGCAACCAATCATGGGCAAAACTCGCTACAGGCAAGGAAGGGCAACACCTATAAGCACACTCGGGCTTACCTCTTGTTGTTAGCAAATAGGATTTAGTTTCTTATTTTGAAGAGCTTTAGCTTATCGTGCTAGGCCGCTATTCCCACGAATTACATTCTACGGAACAGCACGGTTGCGTGACACAGCCACCTATCCCTGAGAGATAACCCCATCTCAACTCAAGCAAATCGAGGTGAACACTATGGTAAAAGGCACAGTCAAATGGTTTAATCCCGACCGCAACTACGGCTTCATCGAACGCGAAACCGGCACCGACGTCTTCGTGCACGGCAGCGAAGTCGATGGCGCTTACTTACTCAAAGAAGGCGACAAAGTCAGCTTCAAAATTGAAAACGGCGACCGAGGGCAAAAAGCCACTAACGTCATGGTCGAATAACCCCCAATCACCCCAATCCAATCTTAGCACCCTCTCTTAATGTTGAGCCATTCCACACGCAGCTAATATGAGACGCTTGGACTGGCTTTACACTTCGACCCCAATAGAATATAGGAGATGATAGAATATGAGCGATGAAACCACTAATGAAGAACACGTTGAAGGACGGGTTATGCGGGATCTGCAACGTCGACCACGATCACGTAAGTACCGTGAAATCGTCCTAATATCCGGTGAACGCGTTAAACGAACTGACATCGGATGGTCAGAAAAAGACGAAAACGAATAGCAATTAATCCAATACTATGATGTGAAACAAATCTATCTTTCACGTCGTTAGTAAGTAACTGCGTGTATGTCTTTGACACTCATACAGAATTGCAGATAACCCCGCTACTCTTTCTGCTACTTTATTACGCCCCACTCTACGCGTTGAAAGATACGTTCTAAGGCATAGTAAAGAACGGTTTTCAGAAGATTAGCAATAAGGGCAATAATAATTGATGTCTCGATGCTTCCTGTAAAAAGCCATACAATAGCATATGTGACAGCTAAGGCTATTACTCGCCAAATTACTGCCTTAACTATTGAGCGGATTCGTGTCTCTCTCAACTTTCCCACCTAGCTCAAGAATGAATCGAAACTAGGTTTACTATGTCATTTGTATAAATATCTGTCTATAAAAACATAGTCCATTAATTTGAGTGATAGTTGTAATGATTCCACTTGTTCTGTGATAAATGGTATGAATTTTCTCTATACCCCAAAGATGGCATATGAGCATATCAATTACAAAAGTAAGAGTGAAATTTCTTGTCCATGTGTTTGCTACCGGTTCATTCGGCGCTCCACGTGTCTCATGAAAAGGGTTTGTCGAAGATCACTAAGATTAGGAACTCGAGAAATAGAGCCTTCTGAGACTAAACGCTTCAATGCGTAACGAACCGTTCGTGGCGCTAAGTTCGTTGTTTCAACGATTTCCTTACTGGTCATTGGACCATTAGCTTCAATAACACGAATGATTTTTGAAGCACTAGGAGGTTCCCTATGGCTCCTAAACCATTTCACATTGCCACCCACCATGAATCTCAATCCCGTCTTTTAAAGCGTTTCTATTACTGCATTACAGAAGATGAACGCTTGATATAGTATAGTACCCTTTTTAAAATTGCCTTGATGGTGTGAAAAAATCCACTTCGACCTATATAAAGGGCTATCAACTTCCTTCCAAATGAGCTAGATTTAAAATTGGGGGGATTGTCACGGCTGAATTTATCCTCCTCAAACAAGCTCTTTTTAATGTCATTACTTAGGTAATATGAACCTTCATTTAGGTGGTCGTAGTGGCAAAGCAATTTCGACGCATTGGCTGGTTTCTCGCCACACATCTTTTCACTGGGATATTGACGTTCCTCGCGATGTACGGTGTAGCTAATATCGGCCTCGTGTTCCCGGTAACTCCGTTTGAGATGCTACTACTGTATTCCTGGGTATTGACCTTATTTATTCTGCCAATTCAAGCTGGCATTCAAATTTGGAGTCTTTTCCGATTTGAACCTACACCTTTTCTCATTATCTACTATTTCCAATACGACACAACAACCAATCTCCCCCATCGATTCTTGGATCCTGTGGAAAGTCGCATTGGATTAATTACAATCATCCTTTTGCTCATTGGTGGAATCGTTGCATGGCCTATCTACTCATTCTACGGGGCGTTCCTACTGTTGGTAAGATTCGGACCACTTCTTTTCACATTTGAATTTGTAATCTTGTTCATTCAGGGGCTTGCAGTAGGAGTTGCTGCGATTTTTGTTTCGTACTTTATCCTTGCCTCATTGGCAATTCTCTTTCTTCAATGGCGACGAAGAAGCCGCTGAAGTTCTTTGAATTCAAATAAATTGGCGTGGTTGAGGGCTAGGAAAGTGTGTCTTTTAGTAACCCACCTAGCTTGCGAATACCTGTATCAATCACATCAGTTGTATTATACGAATAGCTAATCCGCATCGTATTCAACGCTCGTTCAACTGGTACTAGATTCTTCTTTTCAGGAAGGTAGCTAAGTCCCATCAACGGATAGAATGCCACTCCTGGAACAAAGATAATGTCATTTGGTAAGGCTACCTCTTCTAGGAATTGACCAGCATCAAAGGTCTTTTCATTGCTTTCCCACCAGATGAAGAATCCACCAGTTGGATCAGTACGTTTCCCTGCTGGGAAAGTTTCGTCAATGGCTTTAGCCATTATACTAGCTCGTTTCTGATATGTTTTAAGGGCCTCTGGTAAGACCTTGTCAATGTATTTCCGGTAGTAGATATCTAATATCCGCTGGACAATGGTTGGACTTGCGAGATCTAAATAGCCTTTATCCTTGTTGACCTGTTCACGGACC
The DNA here is from genome assembly GCA_048937435.1 of Promethearchaeota archaeon. Taxonomy (GTDB): domain Archaea; phylum Asgardarchaeota; class Hermodarchaeia; order Hermodarchaeales; family Hermodarchaeaceae; genus Hermodarchaeum. Next base: position 3,414 of record JBHLNC010000026.1, read on the forward strand.
TTTGGGGGAAAGACACTGTAACCAATCCTCACTACAGCCGCCTCCTTGCTAGATGTTCGTAGATATGCAACGTACTTGTTCTCTGTATCCATGGCTTTGATGGGTGGTTCACTAGGTCCTTTGAATTGAATCTCCCGATACGCTGCATCTTCAACAATCATGACATGATGTTCTTGGGCAATCTCGAAGAACGCTTCACGCCGTTTCTTTGGTATGGTCGTTCCTTTTGGATTATCAGAATCAGGAACCAAGTAAATCATTTCGGGCTTTCTTCCAAGCTCCTTCTTACAAACCTTAATGGCTTCTTCGAAGTATTCCGGAATGCCACCCTGCAAATCCGTAGGTACTGTTACAATCCGAGCGCCTAACTTTACTGCTGGCATTAAGAAACCTAGATACGCAGGGCTAGTGGTGAGAATCACATCATCCTTGTCTATACATGTATCAATAATTGCATACAACGCTTGTTGGGAACCAGTAGTAATTGTTACATCTTCCTCAGGGTGTTCTGTGTCTAATTGTATTCCATCCTTCTTGATCAAGCGCTCTGCAAGAGTCTTCCTGAGGAATGCTTTCCCCATCGTAGCTCCATAGTTCCAATCATCAATGGGGCGATCTTCATTTCCCTTTTTAATCTCAGTTAACTGGTCGTTTCCCAGTTCGATAAGAATTTTTGCTAACGTTTCCAAAGGCAAAGCCCCTGGTTTTCCGCCCCCAAAATAGTAGGGAACATTATATTTCAAGAGTCGACGAATCTCCGACTCAGGGATGAATTGCGTCCAGGCTGCAAAATCATATGGGTCCTTGGGCATTGAAAATCAACTCAGATAGCAAGATGCCTAATGTTGAAACCTGCTACTTAATAGAGTTTATTACTTTATTGTGTATTCAAAAAGCGGACTAGAGTTCCAGTTTGTCAATGATTGCTTGGGTGATAGTTTCAAAAGCTTCGTCAATTCCTTCCCCGCTCATTGCACTTGTTTCCACATATTTACATCCGTAGCGTTCAATCCACGATTCGATATCTGCTTCTTTCACTACCCGTTTCTTCTTAGCATCCACCTTATTGCCAACTAAAAGGACTACTACATCACCAGCGTTTTCTTTGACTTCACGCATCCAAGCTTCAACGGCTTCGAGTGTATCCGCTCGTGTTAGATCAAACACAATCATTGCGCCATCAGTTTGTTTATAAAAACTAGAACGGTACGGTGCAAATCGCTCCTGACTGGCAATATCCCAAATAATAAGCCGACTTACCTTCTCTCCCACTTCGACGATTTTGTAAGCAAAATCGACACCAATAGAGGCTTTGTATTCCCTTTCAAACCTGTTTTCGACATACTTGAGGATAATACTAGTTTTCCCGACGGCAGGGTCGCCGACCAGGAGAATCTTGAACTCGTAGTAAGGTTGTTTTGCCATTGTTCCGCACCCGGCTAATTTACCTTGCTTTTTTTCTTATTAAACTAGTCGTAACCCACCATCCTTTCCATAAGGAGTTAAGAACACCTTGGAGTAGGTGGATTTTTCCTTAAACATCCTAATTCACGCCGTCCTCTTCAGATGACAAGTCCTTCCAACCCTTAGTTCGGAAGAAGTCATAGAAACTTGCTTCAACAACGCTCAGTTCAATGGGCTCCCTATCCTGCTCTCGGAGCGTTTGAAGAAGATCTGGAAGCTGTTTGTGAGGTTCCTCTACAAAAACCTTGAGACTCCCACGCCCTGATCGAATTGTATTTTCTACAAAGGGGATGGCATTCATTTGACGAATCATCTCTTCACTTAGCCGATCAAAAGTGACCTCGATAGCTTCGCCACCTCCAGTCAACGATCGAACGAGCTCATCAGGATGACCTTGTAAAGAAATTTTCCCTTTCTCAAGAAGGACTACCCGGCTACAATATTCAACCACTTCAAGATCATGTGAAATTAACACCATTGACGTTCCATAGTGGAAGTTAAGCTGTTTTAGATAATTGAGGAGTTCATGTCTCAAATGCGCATCAAGTCCTGTCGTGGGTTCATCAAGGAGCAGAATAGGGGGTTGATGGATCAGACCAACACAGATGGATACCCGCTTCCGTTCACCTCCACTTAAGAATCTTACAGGTTTATGCATCAAATCCTCATCAAAGCCTAAAATCGTGAAGAGTTCGATTGCGCGACGTTTGATTTCCTTTCCAGGAATTCCATACATTCGACCGAAAAAGTGAGCATTCTCAAGTCCGGAAAATGGAAAATACAAACTTTGGTCTTCATGTTGTGGGACATACCCCGTTGCATAATGGATAGTTGCGGCTTCGCTTTTCACATTATGCCCCGCAATACGTGCTCTTCCACGGAACGGCTTCAGCTGGGCTGTCATTACACGCAAACATGTCGTCTTCCCAGAACCTGAAGCTCCAATAATCCCAAGAATTTCTCGCTCGCGCGCATAAAAACTAATGGCATGTAAAATCTGTGTGCGACCGATCTTTACAGAGGTTTGATCAAATTCAATGATTTTTGGTGACTTGTCTTCACTTATCTTAATCAAACTCCTGTTTCCTTCGCAAGTTCGCGAAGCCGTTTGAGCATGTCTTCTAATCGATTCGCAGGTTCACCTGAGGTAATTCGAAGTTTTTCGATACGATCCAGTCGACGATCAGTCAAAGTCCATTCCATCTCACGAATAAGGGCATGAGTGGTGTTCAGAGTATTGTCAATATTTTCAATCATTAACTCATCCAGTGGTGGTGTTCGCATTCGGCGTCGACGCCGATATTGGTTTAAGAAATATCCTCCAATAATCAGCATTGCCAATATCATGAAAAGAGCGATTTGTAGTGTCATGATGAATAGGTAATTGGGTTCAGGAGGCGGCGCAGGTGTCTCAGGAGCAGGTTCGTAATAGAAGTACATGAAAACTGAAGTGCTTGCATAGGTTCCTGGCGATGAGAAGACAATGATTGAGAAGGTTTGTGTTGTATTTACTGATTCATCTAGCCCCGTCCAATTTGCAAAAATGAAAGTGCCATACCGGCCATCGATGACTTCGAAGGCAATGAAAAACTGCTGGTCTCCATTCGGAAAAGTATAGACACAATAAATCGTAAGATTCTCCACGCCTTGCCCTCTACGGTCTATTGCGTCGATTACAAATCCAGCATTATTACCTATAGTGAAGGTTGACCCGTTTCCACCAGTCGGACGAATAGTGAGGCTCATTGTATGGCGAAATAGATAGTGCACAGTTTGATTCGCAAACTGTAGATTTTCCAACTTCAAGATAAGACGATTTGAAAAAATGGAAGAACTCCCAAGGACAAATAGTTCTGTCTGACTTTCATTGTGATAAACACCAAAGGCTGAACCATTAACCCAAGCAAAGACCTCGGAAGATCCCGTCTCAGTGAGCAAGGTACCTTCTTCTGTAGAGATGATATTCACATTAGTAGTGAAGGGGCTTGAGGGGTGTAACTCGGTTGTGTTCAGCGAGGTTACGGTGCCACTGAGTTGAATATTATAATTTGTTAAAATCTGGTTCAAAGTTGTATGATTGGATGAATCAGGATCGTCGACAAGAATTAGAACCTTGTATCCATCATCAATAAACTCTGACACTGCTAGGGTTTCATTTTGTGAAAATCCTGTTTCAGGGTCACAGATGATTAATCCATCAAAAAGAGCAAGGGTGGTGGAATTGAGTTCTGAGATTAGGGGGATCTCAGCTAAGTTCAGCTGAGCTTCCGCAAACAAATCTCGAAGCCTAGAATAACCAGTTAAAAGACTATCACCAATTTCATCCAGAAGCGAAAAGAGCTCATCTAAGTCCAAATCCGAGAAATCAAGGTCTTCAAGATTCGAGAAATCCAATCCTTGGTTATGAATTGAATCAAAAAGAATTACACCTTGGGGATAAGTCACATTGATGACAAAGGGAACAATGTATTCCCACCCATCGGAAGCACTGATTGCTAGATTCCCATAGTATGGTCCAGATTCGATGAAGGTCGGGATAAAGCATAGGATTTGAAATTGCGTTCCAATGGTGACATCATAGATGTCTGTGGGTGTTATGGTGGGAGGATTTGCCCAATTCGTGATGTTCCTATCCATTGGGATGTGTAAACCTGGATCATTGTAATCTGTTATGCATACTGAGAGGTGGGATATGGGGGTTGAAGTGAGCAGTGTAAAGTTGTATATTGCATAATCATTGGGAAATTGGAGCGTCATAGGTTTATACGGCAAAAAGGAGGGAATGAGGAGGCGCATTCTTGGTGGAGTACTGATGAAGACATCCCGAAAGACAAAGTTATCAAGCGCATACAAATCCGTAGGAATGGTGGGAAGTATAAGGTCAAAGTCAAGGGTTGGAGAGACGATCCACCCAGCAAAATAGATGTCTGTGACTTCAGGAACCCAATTGACAACAAGTCGTTGGAATTGGAAGGGTTCAAAGATGCCTAATTGGAAGTAACGAGTGAAAATCGCCCCACCAAAGGGCTGTGACTGATTGGTAAAGAAAGCAGCAATGGAATCAATTCCTTCATCACCAATATTTAACACAATGACAGACGTTTGATAGGTAGCATCAGTCTTTCCTATTCGAGGCGTGGAAACGCGAATCATGCAAAGATCCGTTAATGTAGAGGGCATTGTGGCATATTCGGTTTCGTTTATACCGTGAAGAAGGGCTGAGAAATTCCGACCAAATCCTAGAGTCATTGAAGTTTGTAAGAAACTCGTTCCCGTGGGTAAATCCCCCAATTGCCACTGTGTTCCAAACCCCACTCCATCATCACTGTCATAAATGCTATTCCCGTTTAGTGTCTCATTTTGGAGCCGATCACTTACGTCTGAATAGGATCCGACCTCAAAACTTGAAAAAGGAGTTGAAGCATTAACTCCAATATACTGGTCTACTCGAGTTGTTTCATTAGGCGGAAGGGTATCTGCGTGCACATAAAACAACTGTGACGAGCTGTTAAAGAAACCTTGTTGTGTTGATGTATCATTAGCTCCTGAGAATAGGTCAAAATTCCATAAACTGTGCAACCGTATATTCGTCACATTCTCTGTGCCAATGTTTACGAGGAAAAAGGAAATACGAAACGCATTAGCCGCTGGAGGTGTTGTTATCTGCCAAGACTCAATACGAGGGATTATCAAGAGATCATTATAAGATAATATTCCCGTGGCCCGAACATAATTGCCATATGGTAACCCTGTCCAATGGAATTCTTGTTCAACATTAAGGAAGGCAAACGGGAGCACACTACTGTTTCCGACTGCAAGATAGAACATACCCATAAGCATATGGAACATGGACATGTTCGTTTCTGAACTTGAAGCAATAGCGGCCATTGCCGTCGTATAACCACTCATTAGTAACGTGACATTCTCGGACGAGGACTCACTTACCAGTATGCCATAGTACGGTAGGCCCAGACCTACACTTCGTGCACGGAAAGATGAGGGAAATGGATCAAAAAAGGAATCCAGCTCGATGTAGGTCGTGGCGGCATCCAATAAACCTGCGCCCTCTATATTCGGTTCATTAATTTGTGGATTTGCTCCCTTTCGCATGGCGATTGACATGCACTCGGGTGTAGCGTATCGACTTCCTTGGAGTAGTAGACATGCGGTTCCTGCAGCAAGGGCTGCAGAAGCAGCAGTAGTGCTAGCGATCGTGTAATTTTCGTTAATGGCTGTGCCAAACTGTCCAATTCCAAACATGTCAAAATCAATGTCTTCAGGGGAAATCGTAATGTTTCCAATATCCGTGGGAAGGATATTGTAAAGAGAAGAAGATATAATGTTGACACCTGGTGCAATCAGATCGGGTTTGGTACGCATATCAAAGGTGGGACCGCGACTGCTGAAATCCGGGACTGAGTTTGTCTCATGATCAAATGCTCCAACGGTAAGGGCAGCCAGTGATTCACCGGGGGACATGATAGTCATGTGATTGGGTCCCCGATCGCCAGCCGCTGCGACGACAAGGATCCCCTGTTCTGAAGCTGTACGAACAGCCTCTGAAAGGGGATCACCAGGCATTCCTAGGGTTGAGAACGGAAGAAGAATGATATCTGCTCCTGTTGTAATGCTCCATTCGATTCCTCGGATAACCCATGAAGAATAGCTCGTGCCATCCCCTAGCACGACTTTGGCACTGATTAAGTGGGCTCCAGGTGCAATTCCTGTATAGTTCCCTTGTGAAGCAGCGCCAGTTCCAGCGACTAATCCAGCACAAAAGGTTCCATGGCCATTCAAGTCTAAGGGAAAGGGATCCCCTTCAGCAAAGGATACTTGAGCTAAAATCTTGGGGTCATTAGTAGTTTCATTGTCGTCCATATCGTCAAGATCAGGATGCGTTACATCAACACCAGTATCGATAATAGAAACAACCGTGTGAGAACCGTTGAATCCCTGAGAATAAAGGGAATTGACGCCAATTATCTCACGGGGATGAAGATAGCCATTGGGGACAAGCATTTGACCTTGATGAATAGAATGATCACTTGTATCAAGATGGAATCCGATATCAGTCCATAATTTTCGAATCTCAGGAAGACCAGCTAATTGTTGTAACGCACCCACCGTGGTTCTCAGAGAAATGGCGTGCACAATACTATGATAAATCTTGATATTTGTCAATGCATCTTTTTGAAGAATCGCTCGTTGAGCAGCTCTCCAATCTGTGGACTCAGATAGGCTTGCGATGATGTCAATTTGGAGATCCGGATTACTACCTGATTCAATGAGCTCGAGTAATGGTTTTGAGAGTTTCGACTCCGCCTCATCAATTGCTAGCAAAGTGTTTGCAAGGTTTACGGAGGCAAGGTCAGCTTGAATTAGAGGGATCAGAAGTAATACGGTTGCGAGTAAAAGCACCTGATATCTGGGTTTCTGAATCAATCCTTTCTTTGTCTGTCGTCGCAAACTTTTGTTACACCTCTAATTGTCGCCCTGTTATGAGAATGAAGTAATCAGTCATGTCAACGCCGATTTTTGGTTTGATGCTCTTAATACCGATATCTTGCCCTTGCAATGCTCTTGAAACTCTTTCAGCCATCTCCATCAATGGTACTTCACTAAATACTTTGATTAGCTCACCACGTTCCAGAACATGGATGATTCCAGGAACATCTTTCAGAAGGGTGGCAATTCCTGGCCGAGGTTGATTCAAAATAATCCCCACTGCATACCCTCCTCCTGGAAGGGACGCCTTCAATTCAGACGGACTGCCAAAGGCCACCATACTTCGCTCTCGCATGAATACTCCTACTTTGTCACAATACTCGCCTTCTCCAGGGTAATGAGTGACCACGACCATGCTCGTATTGTATTCACGGTTCAGATAATCCAGATAATCCCAAAGTTCGCTTCGAGCATCAGGGTCCAGACCTGAAGTTGGTTCGTCAAGAATGAGGAGTTGTGGGCGATGCACCATGGCTATTGAAATTGAGGAACGACGTTTTTCTCCACCTGAAAGGGTTTGGACGCTTTGATTCCCTTTTTCAAAAATTCCTAATTCGCGAAGAAGAATTTTCCCCCGACGGACCAATTCCGCTTCCGGGATACCATATTGTTTTCCAAATTCAACGATATTCTCCAGCGGAGTAAAATTCTGATACATGTAACCGAGATCTTGAGGAACAAATCCAAAGATAGGTTTCACCTGGCTTCGCTGTGTTGAGTTAATACCTCCAAGTCTCACGCGCCCAGTAGTTGGAATAATGTCACCAATGATGGCCCGAATAGTTGTGGATTTTCCTGAACCCGATTCACCAATTATTCCCATAATCTGACCTGAGGGCAATGAGAAGGTCACATCACGGATAATGTCAAAATTATCATCAACTGTTACCGTCAAATTCTCTGCCACAATGACGTTTTCGACTCGATCTCGTGTTCGGGCATAGGCGGGTATAAACAGCATCTTCAAGGCTAGAACGTCAGGAACAATACTCATTAGTTCTCGCATGATTTCCGGAGCCGTTTCTCTTCCACCAACTGTAAAGACCTCTGGTGCAGCTTTAATCGCCAGTGAAGATTGCGCCACTCGTATTTCAAGAAGTCCCACTCGTAGGCGTTCCATCCTAGCATTCGTAATAGTCCCTTGAATATCAACAGGTTGCCCCTCTTTGTCAATCCCCCAAATTCGTGCATCCACCTCAGTGTAAAGG
>JBHLNC010000343.1:0-2878 GCA_048937435.1 Promethearchaeota archaeon
CCCTGCTTGATGAAGTCGGGTTTCTCTTGGACGGTTTCACCTGTTCGGGGATCAATTTTGCTCATAATTTCAATGAATGTTGTCGCCACTTGGGCTGTATGAGCATGCATTACAGGTGTGTATCCGGCAGCGAGCGCACGTGGATGGAAGATGACAATGATTTGTCCAATGAACTCTTGAACTACACGAGGTGGATTGTCAGCATGACCCATGACATCGCCACGACGAATTTCGCCCTTACCAATGCCACGGACATTGAATCCAATGTTATCGCCAGGTTCAGCACGGTCTAATCGTTCATGGTGCATTTCGATGGTTTTGATTTCACCTTCCTTGTTAGGAGGCATAAATACAACTTTGTCACCGAGTTTCATTTGTCCAGTTTCAACGCGTCCAACAGGAACGGTTCCTACACCTGTAATGGTATACACGTCTTGGACAGGAACACGTAGAGGCTTTGTCAATGGTTTTTCTGGTAACGTGAATTCATCGAGTGCCTCAAGTAAGGATGGGCCCGTGTACCAATCCATGTTTGAGCTGGCATCAGTGAGAAGATCACCAGTCCACGCGGATACGGGAACAAAGTGGATTTTGCTAGGGTCGAATTGTGCACCTTTTAGCAAATCAGAAACTTCCGCCTTGATCTCCTCGTAACGATCCTGAGCCCATGGCGGTGTAGAGTCGTCCATTTTATTGACGGCTACAGCAAGCTGTTCGATGCCCAGAGTTCGTGCGAGGAAAGCGTGCTCGCGCGTCTGACCACCAGCACTCACGCCAGCTTCAAACTCACCCTTACGCGCCGAAACAACCAGAATTGCAGCGTCAGCTTGACTAGCCCCAGTGATCATGTTCTTAATGAAGTCCGCGTGACCAGGGGCGTCAATAATTGTGAAGTAGTGCTTCTGGGTCTCAAAGCGCCGGAACGCCAAGTCAATGGTCAGTCCGCGTTCCCGTTCTTCTTTGAGACGATCCATTACGTAAGCGAACTTGAAGGATCCTCGATCCATCTCTTGGGCCAGCTTCTCGAGCTTTGTCATTTCTTGTTTAGATAACGCTCCTGTTTTGAAGAGCATATGCCCCATCAGTGTGGATTTGCCGTGATCGACATGTCCAATAATGATGAGGTTAATGTGAGGTTTCTTTTCAGACATTGTATTTTCAGCTCACTTTAGTTAAGCTGGCTTTAGCAAGTTCAAGTGGTTCCAGTGCTCGATATAAAACTCTTTTGCCATTGTAGCTTAGAGCAGGTTAGAGGGGTTCCACTATCATCAGATACATATTTGATATTAGAAGTTGAAGAGAAAATGAACCTATCGGGCTGAAAGTGCCATACGTTCTTTTTCTTCACGACGTCGTACGGCATTACTACGTGAGTCAGCTGTAGCCGCAGCGATGAGTTCATCAGCGATAACTTCTTCAACGGATTCGATGGTACTGAAACTCCGTCGCCAGATGCTTTCTGAGATAAAACGGAGAGCTAAGTCTATGCGTCGAAGTGGAGCAACGTCGCAAGCGGTGTGATAACTAATGCCTCCATATGAGATTCGAGTGGTTTCCTCGCGGGGTGCGGCATTTTCGATGGCTTGAATGAGGATCTGAATAGGATTTTGCCCTGTTCGTAGATGAATGATTTCGAAGGCGGAACGGGCTAAGCGAATTGCGGTTGATTTCTTACCTGTGATAAGTCCTGCTTGCCGGGCACTTTGACTTCGTCGGCTGGCCCATCCGGGTGTCATTAGTCGGTTTATGAACCGTTCAACGATAGGAACTTTTTCCTTGCCAAATCGACGGTGTTCATGACGCCCAAAGGTGTGGGGAATAATAACAGGCTTAAGGCTGATGTATTTTATCAGACCAGAATCAGAAATTTGGATGTTTTTAGTGCTCCAACGTCCAAAGATTTTGATTTCAGGAGCAGTAGAAGTTTCGGGAGCGGATTCAGCAGACATTTTTGTATTGCACCTTAAAAATTAACGTTGAGGTTTCTCGACTTTACCAATAATCATTGCATCGAGGGAGGCTCCGTTGCATTTAACAACTTTCCAGCGGACACCTGGTAAGTCACCCATTGATCTCCCCCGAGAGCCACCGATTCCCTCGACGATGACTTCGTCGTGTTCATCGACATAGGTGAGAGCACCATCACCAGGAAGAAACGCTGTAATTTGGCGACCATTACGAATTAGCTGCACCCTAACACATTTTCGGATAGCAGAGTTTGGCTGTTTAGATTCGATGCCTACCTTTTCTAATACTATAGCCCGCGCTTGGGGGCTTCCCTCAAGAGGATCTGCCTTCACATCAAGTCGAAGCATTCGTCGCTTGTAATAGCGGTCTTTCCAGCGAAGCTTCTTACGTTTCTTCTTCAATGCTCGACCAGCAAATTCTCCTGACGGGGATTTCGATCCAGGCAATCTGTTTTTACCTCACGATTATTCAGGGTGCTGCGATTCCGCAAAATGCCTTAAAACTTTTGTCATCTATCGGTTGAATTGGGCATACTAAGAAATTTCACCTGAAGGCTCAGCAATTACTATGGCATCAATGCCATGGTGTCGTTTTGCAAGAAGTCGTGCGCGTTCAATATTTCTGCCGTTTCTTCCAATTACTCGCCCACGGTTTTCACTGTTGACAGTAATTACGGCAACACGGCGTCCTTTCGATTGTTCTTGAACGTTTACACCTGATACTTTTGCTGGAGCTAAGGCGTTTCGCACAAAGCCTTCTGGGGTTTCGGCATCCTCTACAACATCTATGTCGCGTTTTAGAATTGTTCGTGCTCGTTTAATGGTTGTGCCACGCCGACCGATGGCTAATCCAAGATGGCCAAACCCGACGACGAATATGATCCGGTCTCCATCTTGATCTACGAAGATCG
>JBHLNC010000344.1:0-2878 GCA_048937435.1 Promethearchaeota archaeon
TGTCGGAATTTTTATCTGATTCGGAATCCTCTTTTTTGTTCTGGTCTTTTATCTTCTTAGTTTTCTGGTGTTCTTCATCACTAAGCGGGGCGATTGGTGAATTAACATCTGTGCGTAGTGTAGCCGCATAGATGCCGGTGGAATTGGGATAAATCCAAGACTTGTTCGTATCCAACTATCGACGATCCAAATGCTATTGAAAAGGACGGCAGGAACCGACCCAGTCCAACTCCACCAAGAGTGCCAATGTAAAGGCCACGCCTCATAGGATCTACTAAATTGGACAAACACCAAGTCATTTAGCAATGCTAAATGACGAGTTGGATCATTGTAGAGGATTGCTTCTAATGAAGCCCATATTTGAAACGCACCAAAGATAGCCACCGCAGGTAGAATCCCTATAAGCCATTTTCGATAGCTCCGGATGTGATAAGCGATAGCGAAGAGTAGAAGCAAGGCAAGATATTGGTAAGTGATTGCTCCTAGTCCTAGCCAGAAAGTTGACCAGAAAGGGTCCTTCCATTGTTCATAACCCATATAGAGTATGAAGATAACGACACTCATGTGAGTCACGAAGTTTAGGGTAACCATTATGGGATTGTATAACAAAAATAGAGCGACGATACGATGTCCGCGACGCATCAAGCGGTCAAATAGGAGAAAGTCGAAGAAGCCATGCAAGATCATAAAGCTGGGCTGGAAATCCATGCAGCCAGCGAAATTGAACGAGTAGGGATAAATCATGCAAGGGAGATGAATCAACAGGCTTCCGGGACCATAATTAATGAATCCTTGATAATAAATGTCACACGGACCTTGGGCGAGGGCAGTTAGCCAATAGTCACGCCCATAGGGATTGAGTCCTTGTAACATATATGTGAGTCCGCTGGTAAGCAGCTCATTCATGTCATTGATATCAGGGAAGAAGGGATTGACACTCGCGACATATAGAATGAGGGCTAGTGCAAACACTCGGAGAACGATGCCAAGTCCAATCTCCTTCCACCATTGGCGATAGAGCTTGAAACTATTAACAATGCCTTCTCGAATTCGTATAGAAATTGATGTTGACGCATCTGAAGCTCTCGATACCATCGGTTCAATCTCTTTAGGTGGTGGACTCTCTAGTATTTCCTCTCCATTAGTATCCTTTTCTGTTGTTCGTGAAGGAGGCTCCAATATTTCTTCTGAAATTTTAATATCAGGCTGAGCCCTGAATGAATCTCGCTGCGCCCAGAACAGGAATGGCAGAGTAAGGCATAACACCCAATAATGCGTGAGCCCCTCAGCCGTGCTGGCGATAAATGAGGCAAGGAGGATACCTGGCAAAAAGATTGCTAGGGCTTTTCTAGAATTTTTGAAAAAGTAAATCCAGGCAAGGACACCAAGGACACCAACAAATGCCATCATGATCGGAGCGATTTGTGGAGCAATGGGTGGTGGTACACCCATGAGTATCGCGATGTTAAACACAATCGAAGGGATGGAACCCATAAAGATGAAGGCTGTCTGATAGTACCGGTTGTAATAGGGACTTAAGGGGTTATTGTCTTGCCAGTTCACAGGAGGGCGACCGACTTGCATAACAAACAGATCACGGACGAAGAATAATGGGTTCCAGATGAAGAACAATAAAACAACTAGGAGTATAGGTACCATGCCTAGAATATTTTGACGTAACTGTCCTTGACGCCAATGGTAAATCATGAGAAAGGGGACGAAAAGGGCACCCATTTGGTAAGTCGCAGCAAGAAGAGTGGAATACACACCACTCCGCATAGGCTTATCAATATTCAACAAAGCCAACGTGAGCAACATGAGTGGAAGAGACATGAACGTAATGATGCCGACGAATACAAAGAAGGGATTAATCCAAATGATTTTCGAGATGATGCGATGGTCTCTTTGCCAGAGTCGATAATAAGTGACAAAATCGAAAAAGCTGTGAAGCAGGAAAAACGCTGGCATAAAATCAATGGTTCCAAGGGTTTGCGATCCTGGCCAGAGCATACAGGGTATGTGGAAGAGTATTGCAAAGGGTGGGTAGTTGAAGTAATCTTGTGTGTAGGGACCACCGAAGGTTTGCAGAATGTAAGTTTGACCATAGGGATTAATGAGTTGAAGGGTGTTCGCCATTCCTTTGAAAACTAATTCATTCATGTCATTGATATCGCCAGCCACGTTGAGGAAAAGGAGAAAACCAATTAGTGTAACGAGTCGAAGGATGAGGCCAGCCCAGAATCCATCGTCACGTAAGAGTCGAGGGATGTCCTTGAGGTTCAGAGCGTCTCGGATTCTTTCCCAAGTGAACCCTTGTGGTTTGGGATCATATTGCTCATCCATCAATGTAGGCACAAACCCAGTGACTCAATACTTGGCGAAAGGTGAATTCAGTAAAGGCTTGTGACACTTTTGGACTCAAAAGCCTTATGCCAAATGAGTATAAGAAAAGTTAGAGTGAGAACCACCCAAAACCGAGCTAGAGATACCGACGAAAGAGCTTACCCCAAGAAGTTTTCATGATCCGGTCGATGTGCTTTTTGCCCCGCGTTTTAAGCCAAATGTCACGCAAGTAATGACTAATTTTCACATTGACATTGAAGAAGGCAGATCGCATCATGAAAGGTTCAAGGAAACTGCTACGGAAGAACCGGTCAAATCGGATGACCGGATCGAGCTTAGTTTCATAATCAAAGCAGACGCCTTCCACGTCATCTCCCACCATTTTCTTGGTGCAAAGGTCGCCGTTGCCTAAGCCTTGTTCATGGGCCATTCGGACGTGTCCGATGCTCATAGGATCATAACCAATCATCTGAGCGCAGAGTGCATCCAGGGCGACAAGGTCACCGCTCGCAGCAATGTAGTTCTGCACAAATGG
>JBHLNC010000345.1:0-2871 GCA_048937435.1 Promethearchaeota archaeon
ATCTTGAACTATCATCTGCATATTCCTCCTAACCTTCAACAATTCACTTTCCTTCAATGAAAGAATATCGACTCCATCAAAGATAATTGTTCCGTCATCCGGCTCTACAAGCCTTAAAATGCATTTTGCGGTTGTTGACTTTCCGCATCCACTTTCACCTACTAAACCTAGATTCTCATGTTCATGAATTTCAAATGATATTCCATCGACTGCACGTAGCCACTCGGTCTTACCAAAGAAAAGGCCTTTCCTTGATTGGAAAAATTTTCTGAGGTTTTGAACTTCAAGAAGAGCGCCCATCTCAGCACCACCTAATTTTGTAGCCAGCAAGAGACAATATGTCCGCTTCCGATTTCCTTGGATAGAGGCGTCTTTTTATGGCAGAGTTCTCTTGCTTCTGGGCATCTTTGGACAAATCGACAGCCTGGGGGAGGATCGACAAGATCTGGGACAACACCAGGAATTGTTAGAAGTTCCCCTTCAAAACCGTGGAAGCTTTTCACCGATTGAACTAATCCTCTTGTGTAGGGATGCTTTGGATTTGCGAACAATTCAAAAACATTTGCACATTCAACAATTCTTCCTGCGTACATTATGTATACTTTATCGCACATTTTAGCCACAACACCGAGATCATGAGTGATCAAAAGGATGGAGACTCCGCGTTTTTTGATGCTCTCAAGTAATTCCAGTATCTGCGCTTGTATTGTAACATCCAGTGCTGTAGTGGGCTCATCGGCTATGATGAGACTTGGGTTGCAAAATAGTGCCATCGCAATCATTACTCTTTGACACATTCCACCGCTGAGTTGGTGTGGGTAATAATCAACAATAGTCTCTGGTGATGGAAGGCCTATTTTGCTTAATAGCTGAATCATGTCTCGATCCAAATCTGCTTTTTCCCTGTCTTCCTTCGAAATCTCTCTGATTTGCTTTCCAATTCTCATCAACGGATTAAGATAAGTTCTTGGATCTTGGAAAATCATCGATATTCTTGTACCTCTTATTTTTCTCATTTTTTCATTGTCAAGTTTTAAGAGATCTTTACCCTCAAATGAGATCTCTCCTCCAACAATCTCACCTGGTGGTCGGATTAGTCGCAATATGGAAAGCGACGTTACACTTTTTCCACACCCGGATTCTCCAACTAATCCTACTGCTTCTCCCTTTTCTATTTGTAGATTTACCCCATCAGCAGCTCTTAGAAGTCCTCTTTCCGTATGAAAGAAGGTTTCTAGATTTTTAACGAAGAGTAATGGCTCCTTTACAGCTGATCACCTCTTGGTGAGCCTCGTCTTTGGATTCACTAGATCATTCAGCCCATCTCCGACCAAGTTGACTGAAAGTACCGCAAGCAAAATCGCTATTCCGGGAAATACAGCCAACCACCAACCTTGTCTCAAAAACCGCTGGGCATGTCTTATTATCATACCCCAACTGGGGACATTAGGGTCTCCTGCACCCAGAAAACTCAATGAAGATTCAATTAATATTGCACTGCCAACTTGTAGAGTGGCAGCGACTATAACCGGGGCAACAGCATTCGGCAAAATCTCACTGAATATTATGAAAAGCTTTTTCTCCCCAATAGCTTTGGCTGCCAATACAAATTCCTCTTCTTTCAAAGCAAGAAAGTCTCCCCTGATCAGTCTTGCCATTGTTGGCCAACTCAAGATTGCTATGACGAATATTATGTTCCAAATGGAATTGCCAATGATAGCAACCATTACCAATGCTAATACGAATTTCGGAATGACCATAAAGGCTTCCGTGAGTCTCATCAGAACTAGGTCAACAACACCACCAAGGTACCCTGATACGGATCCAATCAAAATTCCTATTACAGTTGCTGACAGAGTTGCGAGCAATCCCACTGCTATGGAGATTCTGGCTCCTCCTATAACCCAGCTGAAAATGTCTCTCCCCGTTTCATCAGTTCCCATCAGATGTTCGATGGATGGAGGTTCCAAACGACCGCCCACATTTGTCATGAGTGGAGGATAAGGTGTCAAATAAGGGCCCAAAATCGCTATGAAGAGAAAAAAGAATAGTATTGTCAGACCGACAACAGCCAATCTATCCCTTTTGTAGATTTTCCAAGACATACCTAAACGGGTCAATGCTCGATTGAAGTAAGATTTAGATTTGTCTTCCAACGAATGCAGCCTCATGTATCGCGTTTAGGATTGTCCGAGGTTCCACACAGTCGCCTATAGCATAGAGTTCTGATACTCTCCCTTTCAACTCTTGGACCAAGCGATCATTAGGTTTCAAGCCAATCGCTAACACAACGTTGTCTGCTTCCAGTTGTTTCCTTACGCCTTTTTGATTGATTACTACACCTTTTTCATATATTTCCTCAACTTTCGCTTCTGTAAATAGGTTGATTTCTCTTTGCGGGAAGCTTTTCAAGAGGTGCGCCTTTTCAAGCATTTCAGTAAGCTCATCCTGACTATGAGGTTTGATCTGTTTTGCCATTCCTTGTTTCCATAATAGCCCGAATCTATACAAGAGGTGCTGCCGCGTATGAGCATCTAAATTGGATCCTATGTCAGCTGTTTCTTCCACAAGTACCACCTCGTGACCTTTTTCTGCAAGAAACTCTGCAACTTCACAGCCCATTTTTCCCTCTGCACCATAACCATCACCCACAACAATAACTCTGTTTCCTACGGTGGCTGTTCCTTTCAACACATCTATAGCAGACGCCACATTTTTCTTATCTCTTCCCGGAATTTGTGGGTCGAAGCGATCTGCACCAGTGGCAACAATAACAACTTCAGGTTTCAATTGATTCAGCATACTAGCGTCAAAGGCTGAATTCAATCTTATTTTAACTTTGCATTTTCTTATCTGTGAGGATAGATATTT
>JBHLNC010000027.1:0-11541 GCA_048937435.1 Promethearchaeota archaeon
GACCTTCATCCAAAGAAGATTAGGACTTGATTTTGAGGGGCAGATTGAACATCTGGAACTGGCTACACCGCGAACGTATGAGCGCTATCTTTGGACGGAGTGGGGCACGGCATATGGTTATGATGCGACACCCGATCAGATTGGCCCCATGCGACCCGCACAGCACTCGCCTATTACAAACCTGTGGCTCGCAGGCCAGTGGACCCAACCCGGCCATGGATTCGACCCCTGTCAAACCTCAGGATTTTTAGCGGGTAAGGCGATTTGTGAAGCGGCCGGTGTCTGGGAAGAAAGCTAAGCTCATACCCAATTTGAACCCCTGAAAATTCCATTTCATCTTGCAGATCTCGCTAGGGAGAGTCCAATAGAAAGGCTATGTGGTAAGCTGCTTGGGTTTATCATCCGGAAAATCCAGTCACGTTCGATTTTTAAAGAAGCTTTGCAATCTCCATTCCGATTGTCCTAAAACTCTCTTCCATTTTTTCGTGTAAGGGGCCTTTCAATCCCTTAACAAATGCTGACGAACGGGAGTGTATAATGTTCACTCCGAATTTTTTTAACCGTTTTTCGATCCCTTTAGCAGCACTTCCCCAATACCTAGGAGGATTTTTCGTATCGAAAGCAAAGGCGCGTTTCTCACGGAGATCGATATTTTCAAGTTGTTTAAAGAAGTCTTTGATGGGCTTTGACATGCCAAATCCATGGGTAGGTCCGCCAATTGCGATAAAATCATAGTCTGGTAGTTTGTCAATTTGGACGTTGTTGACGCTAATGCATTCAACGGCAATCCCCTGTTCTTCCATTCCCGACGCTAGCGCCTGTGCGATTTTCTTGGTGTTCCCAAATTTCGTATCGTAGATGACGATGGCTTTTTTCATTATCATATCTCCACAAGTTAGTATTCAAGTCATTTCACTCTACACCGCTTAATAGATTCTTATCTGCACGCTTGTGTCCAATGTATGACTAACAACGAGCAGATCATCCGGAAACCCGGTATCCGTGCATAGAGGAAGTCTTTTTTCTAAGGGCAACTATAGAGCTTTTTTGTGTGGAGGTTTCTGGATGCGTTTCCGTAAGCAGTTGGTTTTGCTTCTACTAGGTATCATGGTAACTGTGGGGCTAAAGCCTGAATTAGGGTTTCAGTGCGTAAGTATTGCTACCCGACTTGGGACAGGCGGAGTAGTGTTTAACCAAGATGTGAAAAATCTAAGAAGTGTGATGGTGCCAGGTGACGGGGATGCGTTATTGATAGTGACGCATGAGGACTTTTTGGGTGTCCTAGAACGGTTGGAGGCGTGGAAGGAGCGGACGGGGATTGCCACCACGGTGGTGAGTTGGCAAGCGTTGAATGCCACCCAGTCTGGTGTGGATGAGGCGGAGCGGATTAAGCAGGGTATTCGGTGGTATCATGCGACAGGGCAAGCGGACTACGTGATGCTGGTGGGAGATGTGGGAATGTTTCCCGTACGCTATCAGATGACGGATCGGACGACGAATGATTCCAGTATGGTGTGGGGGTACGGGGCATGGTTTGCCAGTGACCTCTATTATGCGGACCTCTACGACACCGTGGGACTGTGGGACTCTTGGGATAATAGTGGGAATGGATTATTTGGAGAATTGCACGGCGAGTATTTTACCAGTAATCCGATTAACTTCGACGCCATTGATATGATCCCCGATGTAGCCGTCGGTCGAGTCCCCGCCGATACCATCGCGGAAGTGAACAACTATGTGAATAAGGTAATTGCCTATGAAGAGCGGGGATTGGAGACACGGAGCGGAACCGATTGGTTCAAAGAAGTCTTATTCATTATTCCACACTCTCCGGACGATGATCTGGATGAAATCTACCTGGACACCAAAGAGAATATCGCAGCAAACTCACTGACCATAGCGGAAGGATTCAATATCCTGCGCCTCTACAATTCCGCCATCAGTGCAACCGCCGCAGCCCTCACTGATGGCCAGCCCACCACGACTGCCATCAACAATTCATTCAACGCGGGCATTGGCTTCGTGAATTATGGGGGCCACGGAAACATCGATCAATGGGGACACAATTATTTTACGTGGAATATTCCAACCACCACGCCGGTTTCTCCCCGATGGCCAATTGCCGTCAGCATGGGATGCGGCACAGGAAAGTACAGTCCTGAACCCCCCTATGATAGCTACATTGACATGAATGGCGTATCGCATCTAGGCATCAAGAATGGGGAACTCTGGCCCGTGGTAGGAGATCCGACTCTTCCGCCTCCAGCGTGCGTTCAGGTCGATGCCTTTGATTCCTTCCCTGAAACCCTACTGGTCCGTGACGCGGATAAAGGTGCGGTCGGCTATTTTGCCCCTGTCACGGGTGCCCAATCGTGGAACCGTTATCTCGATGAGTTTTTCTATCAATACTATTTGCCGGGTGTCACGATGGGGGAGATGTGGATGAACATGACGCGTGACTACTGTGATGCCAGTAAAAGCACAGCCGGGCACTCCTTAGGTTCCATTGGCCGAGGAGAGACCAGCATTAACGCTGGTGGCGATTGGTTCCAAGTAGCCGGATATCATCAACCCATCAAATTCACCCTATTTGGTGACCCATCACTCCGAGTGGGCGGGCTCTTAAACCGTCCACCTCGAGCCACCTCTTCCCCGCTATTGTTTGAACTGGATGAAGGTGAAGCGTATGGATTTAATACCGTATCGTGGGGGATTCACGATGTGGACGGGCAACCCCTCTCCTTTCGATGGGATTTCGATGGAGACTACACTTGGGATACCCCTTGGTCCAGCTCTGCAATTCGAGTTCATAGTTATCCCGATGACCGAACAGGAGAAATGTTTGTCATCGCCACCGATGGCACCTATTATAGCCCCCGCTGTCAAGCAGATATCGTGGTCAACAATGTGGCCCCCGAGGTCTCAGTGCGTGGAGATACCACCATAGTGGGTGGTCAAACCGTCTATCTAACCGTGGACATCACGGATCCTGGAACCGATACGTTTACCTATTTTTGGGAGTTCGGTGAGGGTACCACACCTGAAACCAGTACGGTGCGGTCTCCTGAGATTATTTTTGCTGGACCTGCGGAAGGGCTGTTTGCCACGGAACCACGAGAGTATCGAGTCAATGTCACTGTCACAGATGACGATGGAGGAATCGGAATTGCCCGAATCACGGTTCTAGCCTATCCACCATCGCTTCTTCCACCAATATTTACAGGATTCATTATTGCAGGAATGGCAGCCATTATTGCCTTCTATGCCTTGTGGCAACACCGAATGCGAAAAATGCGCCCGCGTTAGAGACCGCTCCCTTCGTGTTAAAGCTTTCTTGAAATTTCCCAGTTCGTCGTACACACATTAGTAATCTAATAATTCATCTCCACTGAGATGCTCTTTATGAGCATCCTAGAGTGGAGTGTGGGAAAGTAGCGGTTGTTTCATTGGAAAAACCGGTGTTATACGATCGGCAGGAGTAGACGACCACTTTTCTTTCATGCGACTATGTTATCTGACAGTTTAATATGGGTTTGAATTTTTTTAACTGAGTTTCCATGAGTCAGTTGCAATTCACAAAGCTTTTTACTGTGAATTCAGCTGATTGCTTCATATTATTTGTTTATTAAAGAAATATTTGAGTTGTTGGTTATGAAACAGGATCGACAAAAAATCTACCACGCGCTGAATCACCCAATTCGAAGACGAATCGTCGAACTGTTAGACACCCAGGAATCACTAGGATCCACTGAACTGAAAGAGCTCTTACAGCTGGGTCCGGGCAAATTGTATTATCACCTTGATAACTTGGGCGGATTAGTTGAACAGACTGACAACCGCAAATATCGGCTCAGCGCAGAAGGGCAAGAAGCGCTTCAATTCATTACTACCGGTGAAGTTCTTCATGTCAAGGACAGGACAACGCCGCAGACGCCAGCCGTTAGAACCTATATCATGCTCAAATCCGTTTTTCTATTTGATTGGCTGTGGCCCCGACTCACGGGTGATTGGCGTCGACAAGTCCCGGTAGGTCTTCTCCTGTTGTTCCTTGGAGGGTGGCTCAGTTCGATTGCTGGTCTTCAGCCAATTCTGCTGTTTTATGTCCCAGTCCAGCAAATGTTGCTTTTTTCCGTTAGTCTCTTTCTGATAAATTGGATCGTCGTTTTTGTACTATTCGCAGGGTTATGCTTCGCTTTGTTTCAGCGAAAAGCGGGAAACCTCAATTTGTTAACTGGTACAGTGGTTGCAACGATTCCTTTCGTGATTTTTGTGACGGTCTGGTTACTCAATGGTAGTCTGCACTGGCAGTTAGAACTCGTTTGGTTTGGATGGCTCCTGCGAGGGCTATTTCTGGTGAGTCAAGGATGGGCACTTGCCATCCTCACGGTTTCAGCGAGCCATGCCAAAATGCTGCGCTTGGATAAAGCTGGTTTCGTGAGCTTCATCGTGGCGTATCTGAGCATTGCCGTGTTGTTTCTCCTCAGTTCCGGCGTTTAAGGGTCAAAAAGATTTGACTTTGCGTGAGTCAAGAAAAATTGACTGTCAAGTCTCAACAAGTCAAGAAAAGTTGAAACATAAGCTTAAATCGGCAGAACTCGGTTATTTTCCTGTAAAATCGCAAAATAAGCGATTAGAGGTGATTTTACATGAAGAAAATTGCCACGATACTCCTATTATTCGTGATCCTCTGCAGTGTTCCCCTGGTTCAAGTGAATGGCAGTAGCAACGGTGACGACGACGATGACGGCATTGACGACGAGATTGAAGACGCTGAAGAACGCGAATTACGCGTCGAAACCGAGGACAACACGATTAAGGTTCATTCCGAATTTGGTGAGGAACCTAACGAAAACGAGTTCGAAGTCAGTTTCGCTGCAAATGACGGCGTCAAGTTACAAATTAGTTACAGTAAAGAAATCAACGCCACGGAATACGAACTTGAATTAGAACTTGAATACGAACAGTTAGTTGAATTCATCGATGAAAATGCTGATGGCATCTACAACCCTGGAGAAGCCGTATCCGGTGGCACCATTGATCTTACTGCGCTGAACTACAGCGACCCCACAGTCACTGAAATTACTTCGGACGATGGCGAATCCGGGTACCAACTTGAAGCCCATGTCGTCAATGAAACTTTCACCTTCCAAATCATTGCTGACATCTTTCCGACCTATGCGGTTTTCAATGGGTCCTTCATCAACCCAACCGAGACAAAAATTACTATCATCATCGAGAACTTCCCCTATCAAGAAGATGGAGCACTAGCGTTGATTACTGAGGCGAGCTCCGAAAGGGCGATTGAAACCGATTACGAAGAGACAGAAGAAGAAATCGAAATTACCGCGGACACAATCAGTAGCTATTATTCTTGGCTCAAAGAAGCCATCGTCGACGGAGAACCTGTCCCCGTCAATTCAACGATAATCGACTCCTCAGAAGGTTCACTCATTGTACTCAACTATCCTCACGGCACAAACATTCTCCATGATCCGAAGCTGGGAATTGCCTTTCTAGCTCCAACGCTGTTCCCCCTCATCACACCAGAGATTCTCATTGGATTTGGCATCATTACAATCGTGTTAGTAGCCATCGCTGTGATTGCAATTCGCCGAAACAGGACACCATAACCTCGAAAAAGGTAAAATTTAGGATGTCCTTTCGGCTCCTTCTTTTTTTCCAAACTGATGAAATGAACTTACGACAAAGAGACGTTTAGGCTACTTTTTCTATGATGGCTACATATTGGGCATCTTCGGAATCGATGAATTCTCGAATAGCCCATTTGGTTCCGTTCAGAATTTCTTGCATTTCATCTTTGGAGACCATGAGCCAATCAAACCAACTGGACACGAATTTTTCGAATCGTACTCTCTCGCGTAATTGACCACTCATTCGATTCTTTTTCTTATTGCGTTCATAATATTCCAAGTAGGCGGGGTGATCTGTTTTGTAGGGATCACGGGTTTCAGCAATAATGAGCGCACGCTTTGAGGTTATCTGATGAAGCTTGTTTAGCAGTTTTCGTGCCTTAGTGAAATTTTCAAAGACGCTAAAGTTGTTCCCTAACATGAGTATAGTATCAAACGTGCCGGGTTTGAACGTGGCGTCTACAAGGGACAGGACCTTAGCTTGCTTAATCCCTCGTAATTTACAAACTTTCACCGCGAGCGGTGAGAGATCAATTCCAAGCACGTCAAACCCCTTATTCTGTAGGTACAGAGAATGTCTGCCAGCCCCGCACCCAATATCCAACACGGTGCCTTTCACAAATTTCATAGCTCGTTTTTCGTGGGGCGCCCAGTCTTTGTATTCCAAAAAGTATCGTTTTGGTTCAGTTGAAGCTGCAGTGAAGAAGCCATCATCCCTTTCCCAGATTTCAACCACATCGCGACCGTGATAATATGCCCACATCGCCTGGCCATAGGCATCTTCTTCGGGTTTCATAGTCTTAGACACGCGCCTGTACAATGATATACTCTGAGCTACCTCTTAAATTTGAGAAATTATGTCCGTGTGCTTTGTTTTGTATTTGGATCTGAGGAAGTGGATGAGTATCTTTAATTTTGGTTGATGTCATTTGATGGAGATAGGAGATGTAGGTAATGACGAAAGCCCCTGTTGAATCGCAGAAGGACCGGAGAGTTTCATGGCGGATAATCCCAGTTATCGTGTTGTTATTTGTAGTTGTCATTCCGTTGACGACATGGTGGGGGGGAAAATGGGTGGATATGGTCTTGTTGTTACCGATGTTTCCGCCCTTTCCGTGGAATTTCCTCATTGGTCCAATTGTTCTAGCGAGTGGAGTGGGAATCGCGTGGGGTTCAATTTATCAGTTGTATCGTGCGGGGCACGGTTTGCCATGGGGTGATGTGGATGAGGCGGCACAATCAACAGAATTGGTGACCACGGGATTGTATCAATACACCCGGAATCCGATGATTCTGGGGTTTTTGATTCTGCTTAGTGGGGTTGGCTGGGTGGTGCAATCAATTACCGCAATCGTAATCATTCCCCTGGTGGTGTTGGTTCTGCTCTGGATGTGGTTGAAACGGCGGGAAGAGCCACAACTAGAACAACGGTTCGGGGAAGCTTATCGCATCTATCGTGAGACAACACCATTGATTATTCCGCGACCTTGGCGACGGGGCAAGAAGACTCGAGAAAAATAAATTGGCCCTATCTCGGCTGGTCCTTCTCCGAGTTGGAAAGCTCTAGGTTTCAGACTCAATGCGGGTGATTAGTTGCTGGCAATGATTGTGGGATGGATTTAATCGAGTATTTCGTGTCGGTGATGGATCAGTCGATCTGCAAAAGCATATGCGGCAAATCGATCGATGTCCTTTTGACTGACGATGCCTTTTAGCTGTCCTTTATCGTCTACGAGCACAAGTCGCTTCACCTTTGATTGTTGAAATGCGGCTTCAGCGTCTTCCAAACGCGTATCCACATGAATTGTATGAATCGGCTGTGCCATAACCTTCTTTGCTGTTAGTTCCAAGGGATTACGTCCTTGCGCAATTAGTCGAAAGAGAATCCCATCTGTCACGATGCCGACGGGTTTACCTTTATCAACAATCACTACGCTACTTATCCAATGATCCACCATCTTCCTCGCTACAGAAGAGAGTGAGTCATCTGGATGACCAGAAATGACGTTTTTTCGGGCGACATCAATAACACGCTTGGATGCACTCATCAACTCACCAACCATAAATTCATGCTCTTTACAAATCAACCAGCAGCATGAAGCACTATTTCTTCCTTTGATGAAGGCGTAAAAGGCTTTCGAATTAATATATACCATCAATACAATATATAATCAAATTCTATTACAAAACACTCGGAAGAGCCGCAGTGGAAGCAACGTTTCTTTTAAATGCAGATGAAATTCTCGCAACACACAAGGCAATCAGCATCCACTCATAATGCAACAGCCATCTTGACAGCGAAGTACTCAAATATAAATAGTAACTGGATAATTAGAACATACACACCTCAAAAAGTGATTATCGATGAGAAAAGGTATACTAATCCTTGGATTAATCCTGATAATTGTCGGGTTTCTTCCAGTCATCTTGGAACTACTTGGCTACGGCCTCTACGCAGCGTATTTCTATCTTGGGTTCTATTCACTCATGCTGGCTGGTTTCACATTTTCGGAGCTCATGCTGATCCTGATTATAGTTGGCGTGATTCTCCTGATTGTTGGCGCTGCAGCGTAGAGCCCCTGATAGAAGAAGCATAACCGAGTTTCGACCACTGGCGTGGTCTGATACAGTTAATTATAGAAAGGGAATTTAGTCATTTTCATAAGATGCGTTGTATCCATTTTGATGTTGTCATCTAAGCATTTATCAGATGCAATGTGACAGTCATATTTACTGGCGGCGATTGAAGATGGAAATGTGCGCTATCTGTGCCAAAAAGCGGACCGATGTGGTCTGTTTCAGTTGTGGCGTTTACATTTGTCGGGAGTGTGCGGCAACGAACGATGATCGTTGCCACCTATGTGGCGGATTTCTTAGGTAGCCAGGAAAAGTGCTGGTGGAAGAAAAAAAGGGAAAGGCTGGACAAGGGAGTGTCCAGCGTGGGATTCACTGGATTGATTGGGTAGTTAGGATCTTCGTCGTCCTTTGATGAACCAGTCGACGAGGAAGCAGATCACGCCACTGACGTCCGCGCCTATGAAGATCATGGAGAACATCACAACATGTTTTTTTGCCAAAATTAATTGTACGAGCATGTAAAATGTGACACAATTGTTGTGGCAGTATTAGACTTCATTAAAAGCGAAAAGACGAATTTTTACCTCATCAGGTAAAGAAAGGGTTATTCGTCCCTAAATAGCCAATCGCGCTTAATGTTAATTCGTTTCAGCTTTTTTAAAGCTAAACAGGACACGTCTCGAATGAAAAAAGGCATAAAAGAATTGTTCGTGTGCTTCACAAAATTGGCTAGTAAATGGTAACCATCATTGACTAGATCCAACCTCGTTGGTGAAACACCATGGCAAAAGAGCCAAAGGCTCAGAAGCAAAAACAAAAGAAACCCAAAGGTAAAGGAAAAGGTAAGAAGTAGAACCCGTTAATTTTCACCAATTCCGAATACCTGTGTTCCACCGCACGATACCATCACATGAGGGATCGTGCGTTTTTCCTTCTTTCATTTAGAAATATCATCAACCCGCTCCCAGCATCTCATTGGGGTGAAAAACGTTTGGATGTCCTCTTATCATCCGATAGCTTCATTGGCATCATCAGTGCGGCCATTGAAGGGTACAAATCCGAAGTCGGCGGGCTCTTATTTGGTGATCGAATCCCCTCTTCCGGTAAATCTATCATAAAACAGGCCATTCCACTCCAAACAACAACACGAACCCCAACAAACGTCCACTTCCACCACAAACGAACTAATCGTGTCCTCAGAACATGGGACTACCTAACCGTCCACTGGCCTCTAGGCACCTTCCACAGTCACCCTGAAGGACGAGGGCACCGATACAAACCGATTCCCTCAAATTCTGACACACCCTTCCTTTCTTCAGAAGACCTCGATGTAATCATTGCTATCTGGGAATCCCCACGCCACAACACTTTACGCTACACCCACAACAATCAATGGATTACTGGGTCGGTCGGGTCGTTCTATATTCAATTAGCAGCATGGCATTATCCTGAAAACGGACGCTTTAGGGGGATCGATGTATGGTGCCCCTATATTGACATCATCAACCTCTCCTACGAAGTCGGGCTCACCAATCAACCCGGCCGACTCTTCTGGCACCAAACAATTACCCCAAACGGGACCCTTCGAAAACTCCATCACCTTGTCCATAAATATGAAAACAAAATCTTCAAAACCCTCAACCACGAAGCTGGAGAACCTATTCTCCAACAAATCAGAGAAGTCCTGAAAAGAATTCAGACAATAAACCGATAACTCCCAAATAATTCTAATGCCATTTTCATTGTCTATAAGAAGAGCCTATTCGAATTTTTAACTATGCGATGGGAAGGCGCACAGTAAAAAAGACCAATATACAGGAGAAACCCCTCAATTCGTTGGTTTTTTAAAGCAAATGATATTCTCAAGAAAATTGGCTAGACCTTGATATGATCATTAGTCCATATGGAGGCTACTGCTGAACTGCATGGCAAAATAGAATGCAGGAAGGAAATTTGCCTTTCAGCTCCCCAGTCCATTTCTCCACAAGTTTCTTCAGCTCAACATTCTTAATCTGCTTTAAATCCTCTTTTATTCTGGGATGACTTTTCTCCAGTTCCTTGAAATTCTTGCATACTGAAAGCTCATCGCATTGGCTGCAATTGAGTATATTCCTTTTCTGGGCACAGATTCTCACTGCACAGGTTGGATTGCCACCACCTTTGTGGCATCCGGAGCATATTGTCATTTTTTGAATAGAACTAAGTCCTTTCGTGAATTCATTGAAATCAAAATCTTTTGGAGCCCATTTCTCCAGTTTGTTCTTCTTGACAATTTCCTCATAGATTCTTGTTAGCTCTACAATTTCACTATTGCCTGCCGGACAACTACCACACCATATTCCACAGAAGCCAAGTTGATCCTTTACATTTTCAAAAGGCGTAACTTTCATCTGCAAGTCCACCAACTTACATAGCCCTGAGCATTGACTGATAAAAATCAATTTGTGTAGACAGTTGCGAATAACACTAGGAAAGGTGCTTGTTCGAAAATAGGCAACAATAGTAGATTTTGGCTTACGGGAGTATTAACATTTGACTCGACGTTTCGTCTATCGTAGAATCGAAAATATGTGTCAATGATGCAAAGAATAATATACCAATCTATTTTGGTACAAAACCAATATATTTAGGTTTATTCAATTTAGGTCTTTAGTGAATTACCTTGCAAATTGATCTAAATGAAGTGGAATACATCACCGAAACGAGCCTGACAATCCGTAAAACGAGAAGACGTACTACGGTCCCGAAAGAGATTGTGGACTATCTTGGACTCCAAGATGGGGATCGAATTCGATGGATTCTCTTACGGAACAACCGTATCCTGATTGTTCCCAAGAAGGTGAAGCGGGTGAAGCCCGATGCTTCTACATCGTCTGCAAAGTGATTTTCCATGTGGACTTTCCTCATCATCTTGGTGATCGGCTTTTTAGCTCAATATATCGATGGCGCGTTGGGAATGGGTTACGGTGCCTCGTCCTCCTCCTTCTTGATAACGACGGGCATAATGCCTGCCCTCGCATCTGCATCGGTTCATACTTCTGAAATTTTTGCGAGTTTAGCTTCGGGAGCTTCCCATCTTCGCTTTGGAAATGTCGAGAAGAAAATCGTGGTACCATTAACCTGCACGGGGATTATAGGTGGAATCATGGGAGCCTATTTTCTGGCAACCCTACCCAGCGAATTTGTTAGCCCAATCGTCGCAATAATTCTCCTAATTCTAGGTATTAGGATTTTTTTGAGATTTCTTTGGAAGAAACGAATCCTACTGTATAAAGGCGAGTTCTCAAATCGCTTTCTGCTAGTTTTAGGAGTG
>JBHLNC010000346.1:0-2866 GCA_048937435.1 Promethearchaeota archaeon
ATAAGAATTACCATTCATCCGAAACAAGAAATCAGCTATGAGGCTCAACCAACATATCAAGGGCCACCAAATCAAAACAGTCGATGGTCGCTAGATTTACAATTCAGACTGGAGAGCATATCCCCACAGTTCATTGCCACCTCTAATAGTGAAGCAATTCAAATGCCTAGCAAACAACCTAGCAGTAGCTACCTGCCTGTCGGCACTAAAGTCACCCTGTCAATCACTGTGCAGGGTGGTGGATCAACACAGATTGAAAAATACATTGAAGCTGAAGGTTGGGTTCACTTTGATGGGGTGTTTAATACTGAAGGACAGTACTCCTTCTTCCTCACTATTGAGAACGCTGAGAATTACGCAGGTATTCCGCAGGAAGCTCTTCAATATAATGGCGGACCGTTCACCGTTAGTGTGCAGTCAATTGGGAGCTATTTCCTGAGTAATCCATTGTTCATTTTCATAGCGGTATGTATCATAGTCATTCCACTCGGTGCTGGTCTATCCTATCGACGCTATGTCATGCTTCCGAAACGGCGACGCAAACTCGCTAAGTACCAAGCCATCGCCGACACCTTCAGTGATGTTGCCAACCTCAACCGATTACTCGTCCTTCACAAAGAAAGTGGAATATGTGTCTTCGATCCTTTTGCGGCAGAAAGCCAGGATGCAACCCTCGTAGCTGGCTTCCTTCAAGCTATTTCCACCTTTGGACATGACCTCGCTGACAGTCCTGGACTCGCCAATCGCGAAAAGGAAGAGGCCACTCTCCGAGAACTTACCTACGAAGGCTTCCGCATTCTCATTCACGACGGACACTTTGTCCGTAATGCCATCGTACTCAGCGGTCAACCCAGCGACCAACTACGGACCCGCCTCGAAAACTTCACCACAGCTTTTGAAAAACGCTACCGCAAAGATTTCGAGAATTGGGCGGGACGCGTTGACCAATTCAATGGCGCCTCAGACCTCGTCGAAGAAATCTTCCTCATCTCCCTGCGACACCCCCACTCCGTTGCTAAGCGTAAACCGCGCAACGTCCAGCTCACCTCCCTCGAATCCGACATCTACAAACTCTCCAAAGAATTAACCCTCGATCGCGAATACGTATTCCTGGGACAAATCCTGAGTACCTATCTCACTGCCGCGAAAACGGACAAACGCGAAGCCCTCATGGCCATCTACCAACTTCGCATCAAAGGGGTATATCGACCTATCCACCTCGGACCCATAACTCCACCAGACACCTCCGCAGCCTAACACATCCAAATTCGAGTGGATGTGGTCTATAAGTAGGGTTCGGGCTGTCCTCACTATACATAGTAATAGTAGAGTGGAGCCGAGGATGGGATTTGAACCCATATAAAACAGCTCTGCAGGCTGTCGCGTGGCCACTCCGCCACCTCGGCAACAAAATAGCCACCACCCTGTTCCCCTACCGCTTTTTTGCTCTTTCGGTAACGGGATTAGGTTTTTAACCCTGCACGAGAGACCAGCACATAGGGGCTAGACTCCACGATGCCATCGAAAAAATCTGAAAAAGCGATTCTGATTGTCTGTGATGGAATTGGCGACCGTCCAATTCCTGCATTGAAAGGCAAAACTCCCTTGGAAGCAGCTACCAAACCAACACTAAATAAACTCGCTGTAATGGGTGCCACAGGACTCCTCCATGTACTTTCACCAGGCATTCCTCCTGGAAGTGATACGGGTCATCTCTCGCTTTTCGGATATGATGCCCGGGAATGCTATACGGGTCGTGGACCCTTTGAAGCTCTAGGTGCTGGACTTGATCTCAAACCCGCTGACGTGGCATTTCGTGGAAATTTCGCCACAGTGAAAGTTACTGGGGATGATAATTTTGATGTCCTCGATCGACGAGCCGGACGGAATCTTCCTGAAGGCCAGCAGCTCGCAAAACTCGTTAATGAACTCAAACTCCCCAATCATCCTGACGTGGAAGTGATTGTCGGACATACTGTGGAACATCGGTGTGTCGTGGTTCTGCGTGGAAAAAACCTCTCATCCGCAATATCTGATACAGATCCACATGGTCACAGCGATTCAGTGCTAGCCGCAACGCCCCTTAATGATTCAAAAGATGCTGAACGAACAGCCCAAATTGTAAATGAGTTCACTCGCGAAGTTCACCGCATTCTGTCAGAAAGCTCCATAAATGCCACTCGGAAAAAAGCAGGACAACTTGAAGCAAATATCATTCTTCTCCGCGGTGCGGGTGTTCTCCCGGTTATTCCCCCTTTAAAAGCCATGTTTGGAATTTCAGCAGCATGTGTTGCTGGTGGAGCACTCTACAAAGGCGTTGCCCGCAGCGTGGGCATGAAAATACTTACCGTGCCTGGGGCAACAGCTAGCTATGATACAGATGTCGAAGCTAAAGCACGTGCTACCGCTAAAGCCCTCGAAACCCATGATTTTGTTTTTCTCCACTTCAAACCCACTGACAGTGCTGCCCACGATAAAAACCCCAACAAGAAAATGGAGATGGTGGAAAAATTCGACCACATGGTGGCGACCTTGCTTTCACTCATCGACATGGATCATACCCATATTGCCATCACCGGTGATCACACTACCTCCAGTACTAACGGCAAGCATACTGGCAATCCCGTACCCTTACTCTTTGTAGGACATGCAGTTCGCAATGATGATGTCAAAGAGTTTAGTGAAAGGGCCTGTGCCAAAGGTGGATTAGGACACCTCCTCGGTATGGCCGTAATGCCAATCCTCATGAGCTATCTTGATCGGTCTCCCATGTTTGGTGCCTAAAACACTTCAAACGTTTTTCTATCAGCGTAAGCCTTTAAGCTAACGGATGAAATTTCCGCATCTTTTTGGTAAGCTTCATATT
>JBHLNC010000347.1:0-2862 GCA_048937435.1 Promethearchaeota archaeon
TTTTCGCTGCAGCATAGTATTCGGCGTTGCGTTCTAGGATTGTGATTCGATGAAGTTCTATCGTTTCATCGTCACGAGTCACATCCTATCACCATTAATTACCTAATTCAAAGTACGATGCCAGTTGACCAATCGATTTGGAAAATTCATGGTCAGGCTGCTTTTCTACAAAGAGAGCCTGACCCATATTTTCCATTACTTCACAAAAACAGGGAATAACCTCAATGATATCAACCCCCAATTTCTTACTCATATCGAGTTTAAGGCGTTGATAATCATCAGGCGTTTGTAACATGCTGCAGGGAACTTTATTCACAATTAATTCAGGTTTTTTACCTAGAGTTTGGTTATAGACACCACGGATAAGATGTTGGGTTCCAACGATATCTAGTTGATCCATCTTTATTACTAGGATGAGTTCATCAGCCGCCAAGATTGCGTTGATGGAACTCATCGCAAAGCCAGGACTGGTATCGAAGATTTGAAAGTTAGTACCATGTCTTTCAAAGAGGAGGTCTTTTCCATCGAGGACCAGTTGAAGAACACGGGATTGCCATTCTTCGTTAAGGCTATGGATGGTCATTTCGTTAATGGCCTTCCCACTTGGATTGGTGAATCCTACTTGGAATCGACCTTTGGTGTGAAACTGAGCACTAAGATCAACGAGAACCTCAGTTAGTTCACAACGCTGGGCGAGCCAATCGTTAATCCAATATTGGACACCATTCATTTGGAAAAGCGCATTGAGGCTTGGGGCTCGAAAATCAAAATCAAAGAGGACAACGTTGTATCCTCTTTTTGCTAAGGTTAGAGCTGCATTGGCTGAGAGGTTAGATTTACCCGTGCCTCCTTTATAGCTATGAACGGTGATCGATTTGTTAATCTTCGATCGGGGTGTCCAGCTGCTTGTTGAAGCATAGGTCATCTTCTTACCTCGTTTAATATGACTCAGCGGGATTTTCCAGGGATATTATATTGAAAGAAGCTTTTGACACGGATTCTTTCCAAATAGCCCAGTCGAAACATTGCCCCAAGGTATTTGGACTCTGCATTCTGAGTTTTACCTGTAATCGCCGCAATTTCAGCTGAATTTGCCTGTCGGAGTTTAAGCATAGCCATAGCAGTTTTTTTGAACCGAGGGGGGATCCGGAGAAGCACCATCGCATTAAGTGGCGTAGTTTTTCGAGCACGCTCTATAGTAACGGTTTCACTTAGTTCTGTGCCACGAATAAGATATTGACGGTCAACATACACAACTAGGACATGGGGTGGATTTCCATGAAGGTGGGCGTGGCTGACCGGATAGGATCTGGCATTGTCGATGATGATCTTTGGTAAGCGGATGTATATGTCGTGTTGACATTTGTGGCAGAAAGTCGGTATTGTTACGTTGTCAGGTGTGTCCTCTGCTTGTGTCATGCATATTCCCCGCTGGTCTATTGCATGTTTCTAAGATTGTCTCCGTCAGTGAACGTTATTAAACATTTTCAGTTTGTTTCATGATTCCTTAGACTGATGCGAACTTCTCAAGAAAAAATCAAACACCAGGTGACAGTTCAGCAAATAAATTTTCGGTGTGGAAAGGTTTCTAAAAGATGAAAGATTAAACTTGAAGAATTCAAATTACCTCTGTGTTTTGAATAATGTCTTCTGTTCTCGTAGTAGGCTTCAATGTTCGTCCTCTTGCCCGGTCTGCCAAGAAGGCAGGATTGAAAGTATTGGCTGTCGATTTTTGGGGGGATTTGGATCTTATTCAATGGGCTGACGTGCAGCTTGCTGTACTCGACCAACAGCCAAACCAAAGACCCGATCGCCCTCAAATTCCTACTGCTGATGCCTTGGTTGGTGGCGTCCAACAACTAATAGAAAAAGTTGGACCCATTGATCATATCATAGCGAGTGGGGGTTTTGATGACCATCCAGAAGCTTGGAGACGCTTAGGTAATCTAGCCCCCCTTGCGGGAAATACTCCCGAAATCATGATTAATGCCAGAAATCGCCAATTGACTAGTAAGATTGCCAAGAAGTATGGTGCCGCGCTTCCGACTAGCCTAGAGGTGAATAGTCAGAAGACCTTTCGAGCCGCTGCGAACAAACTAGAATTACCAATCCTTGTGAAGCCAAAATTTGGGAGCGGGGGTTTCCACACCCGTGTCCTTGAATCAGACGCAGATCTCGACTCATATGCAGACCGCCACCATTTCTCAGTGGCTGATCCAATTCTTGCCCAAAACTTGATTGCTGGAACTGATGCTAGTGTGTCTATTCTTGGTAATGGGCAAGAGGCAGTTACGGTATCTGTGAATGAACAATTAATTGGTCTTCCCAAACTGGGTAAGAGAAGAACCAAAGCCTATTGTGGGAACATTATTCCACTCGAGACTAGCCCTGAGACTAAGGCCCATCTTGCAGCAGTCTCTGAAGAAATCAGTTGCCATCTTGGATTGCAGGGGAGTAATGGATTTGATTTTGTGGTTGACACCTCAGGAACACCGTATTTCATGGAGATTAATCCACGGGTTCAGGCTACAATCGAAGCTCTTGAATTGGTCAGTAATGTCAATGTCGTTTCACTGCACCTTCAAGCCTGTCAAGGTCACTTACCTAAAGATAAGCCAAAAATCCGGGCATTCTGTACCCGTGTGATTGTCTATGCGCAGACCGACTGTGAAATCCCCAATCTGAGTAACTTTCCAGGGATTGCTGATATCCCAATGCCTGGTAGTGTAGCTAGTCGGGGAGACCCTGTTTGCACGGTCAATCACATTGCTGCTACAAGGAAGGCAGCACTCGATGGGGCGTGGGATATTGTTAAAACGATTTACAATAATCTTAGACCTATTCATCGAATTCAAAAAGAAG
>JBHLNC010000348.1:0-2859 GCA_048937435.1 Promethearchaeota archaeon
CTGCTTTGGGGGCTTCGGATTACAGCTCTCTCAATTCTTATCCTTAATGTCATCTTTACCGTTCTTATGCCCGGTCTGTTGGGCATGTTCTTTAGGTAAATAAATGGAAATTTATTGGTCAAAGTCCTCTCCATTTATGGACTTAAATGACCGTTGAACGATGCTTGTGTGGACAGCCATCTGTAATTTCCCGACCCTATTCTGGAGAAGTGCTCTGTGAAGCCTGTTTCCGCAATTCCATAATGACCGCTGTACGAACCGCTATTTCAAAATACAAGATGCTTCAACGAACAGATCGAATTGCGGTTGCATATTCAGGAGGCAAAGACAGTACCGTTCTTCTTTCGGTCCTCGTCGAGATTCAACAACGCTTTCCTGAATCTGAAGTGGTTGCTATAACTTTGCAAGAGGGAAGCAAACAAGATAATGAACGCCGAGAAGTGTTAGCTAATGTGACCAGCCAGCTCAAAGTTGAGCATATTACATCCACCTACCAAGAGCTATTTTCTTTAACATTAGATGAAATTGCTGACAGGGCACGAAAAACAAATTCCCCACTTTCACCTTGTGCTTTTTGTGGAACTCTTCGAAGACAAGGACTCAACATTCTTGCACGAAAAATTAACGCCGACAAACTGGCTTTAGGTCATAACTTGGACGACGAAGTTCAATCCATGCTCATGAACCTCATCCGGGGAGATGTGCAAAGATTATCTCGTATCACACCTTTCCTTCAAGGCGTACCTGGATGGTTAGTCCCTCGTGTCAAACCCCTCTACCACATAATTGAAAAGGATCTCCTACTGTATTCGCAACTTCTTGGTCTTCCTGTTCATCATCCTCCTTGTCCATACAAAGAAACCTCTCTTCGTAATGAAATTCGGGAATGGTTGAACACTTTTGAAAATCAACACCCAGGATCAAAGTTCAACATCCATGCAAGTTTCATGAAAATAATTAACGTGCTTCAGAATGAAACAGAAATACCGTTCCAAAAGTGTCAACGATGTGGAGAATTAACATCTCAGGCAATTTGTGCAGTCTGTATTCATCGTGAATCCCTAAGCAATCTGAAGGGTAAAAAATGAGAAAGGGCGGACGGGAGCCCCGACGGTCGTCAACCCTTTCTAGTGCCGTACTCACAGCCAGGTCTCGGACCCGGATCTCGGAAGCATCTACAGTACAGGCTTACGCTGCTCCCTCCCGGGTCTCGCTGGGTTCACCTGCTAAAGGCGATTCAGCCCTTCCTACGAAAAGCCTACCACCACCAGCGATCCTCCGAGGCGGATCGTCACAGCCACGAACAGCGAGTCGTACACCAGGTCAGAAAGCCTAACGTCGGCATTCAGCCCGCCGTATAGAGCATCTGCGGTACAGGGGAGCCTTAGCCAGCCCTTAGCGGCGCTGCGGGGCTTCTAGCCCCCCGCCTAGGCTCACCGTCCAACCAGCTCCACAACCTCGCGGTATATAATCATTTCTTCGCCTGCTTTTTTATTCGCCAAATCTGGAAAATGTAAACTGGAATAGCTACAACGAAGCAGAGAATACAAAAGAGATACACGGTAGAAGATGCCACAAGCCCGAGAAAGGGATTTCCCATTAAAGGCCAAAACGGCTGCATTTCCGGATACAAGAAGGCATCCAACAATATATGTGAATAAGCTCCCAAAAGTGTCGCAAACGTGATATTTCGTGGAGAGGCTATTTGCGGAAGCTGGAACGCCGTCATAATTTGTCCTAAAAACCCTCGCAATAGGTAAACAAAAAACGCAAGAATTAGTGCAGAAATTGTGGCTCCAAAGAACGTGTGAAAGAATAAATGGAGCACAGGTAAACCAAGAAGAAGGAACGATAGAGGCTCTAAGTCTACAATTA
Organism: Promethearchaeota archaeon; assembly: GCA_048937435.1. Taxonomy (GTDB): domain Archaea; phylum Asgardarchaeota; class Hermodarchaeia; order Hermodarchaeales; family Hermodarchaeaceae; genus Hermodarchaeum. Next base: position 1,876 of record JBHLNC010000348.1, read on the forward strand.
CACTTCCAAATAAGATGGCAGGCAGATACATCAGAGGAAAGAAAATCAAGCCAATAAGTAGACTTGGACCGAAATGGAACGGCGTAAAAGGCATAAGCAATCACTGTTGAATTACTGCTTGGTGAGTATGGCGCCGGGGACGAGATTTGAACTCGTGAGTCCAATGGACACAGACTTAGCAGGCCTGCTCCCTACCAGGCTAGGATACCCCGGCACGGATTGATTTCAAGTAAAATGACGCGCTTTAATAAGTTTATGTTAACTCATTCTAAAAGCCCTACTGAAACTATAGTCCTTTGAAGCTAGGATAAAGCTAGTGAACAAAATTGCTAGCACCGCGTCTATTATTCCAAACCAGATAAGGGAAAATGGAATACCCCAGACTAAGACATAATAAACTACAATTATCGATGCAATAAGACGCGCTGGAATATTAGAAACTGGAATTATCAGAAGCTGATCTAGGTTACGTGAAGCAACAACGAGAGCAGTTCCAAATCCTAGAAAAAAGGCTCCAATAATCTGTAAAAGTGACCCCTCGAGAGGTGTTAATGGATAGTTAACTACTATTGATACTAGCGGCGTAGCGAAGATGAACACAATTGCCATGATTAGATCATAAAGTCCTGAAATTAAGATTAGACGGGTAAACCATTTTTTCAAGCTACTCTACTCCACGATGTGGTTTGTGGACAATACAAGCAACCTTTTGACAAGGTTATCATAGAAAAAAGTTCTATGGTGGGCCGAGAGGGACTCGAACCCCCGACCACCGCGGTGTAAGCGCGGTATCATAGCCTTCTAGTCTGTCGGAAGCACTTCCAAACAGATAGCTAGACTATCGGCCCGCTTCGTTTTCAAATAATCAACGCTTCCCTAAAAAAGGTCTCCTTAAAGTCAAAAAATCAGAGACAATCTAGTTGGGTTTAACTTCTTCTTCTAACACTTGAATTTGTTTTTTCAACCAGTTGATGATCTGTAGAT
>JBHLNC010000349.1:0-2838 GCA_048937435.1 Promethearchaeota archaeon
CCAATTCTACATTTTCTGGGAACTCATGCTCATTCCCAGCTACTTCCTGATTGCCGAATGGGGCACCAAACCCCGATCCACTGGCATTGCCTTGAAATATTTCATCTTCACTCACATTGGTGCTGTCCTTATCATCGTTGGTATTGCTGGTATGTGGTCACTCTCCAGTGTACCAACCCTGAACATGTACGATTTCACCGGTTCAACACCAGTAATCAATCTGTCATGGGCATTTCCCCCACTCCTCTCATTGGACGCAATTTTTGCCTTCGAAATTATGAAAATTCTGATCATTCTATTTACTATTGGGTTTGCAGTAAAAATGGCAATCTTCCCACTGCACACCTGGCTTCCCGACGCCCACGCTGAAGCCCCAACACCTATCAGCGTCATCTTATCCGGAGTCATGATTGAAACTGCTGCCTATGCAATCATTCGGATTCTCATGACTTTCATGCTCCCTGCATATAGTGTCTTCGTGTATATCCTAATGGGCTTTGGTCTTGCCACTATGATTTATGGTGGTATCATGGCACTCGTCCAAAAGGATACCAAACGTCTCTTCGCCTATTCCTCCGTTTCACAGATGGGTTACATCTTCCTGGGTCTTGGAACTGCAATCCTTCTGGGGGTTGTGGGTGCCACTTTCCATATCTTTACACACGCTCTTGGTAAAGGCCTCTTGTTTATGGTCTCTGGGGTACTAATCCTTCAGATTGGCCATGAGCGTGGTCGTGATATCAATGCTATGGGCGGATTAGCTCGAAAGATGCCTTGGACGGCTACTATCGCACTTATCGCAGGTCTCAGCATCGCTGGTACTCCACCTCTCGCTGGGTTCCTCTCAGAATTCATTATCTTCGGTGGTGCCGGGCTTGCCTCCACCTTCTACATATTGATATTTGCCGTTGCATCAACAGCTCTGACCGCTGGCTACATCTTGTGGTTCGTCAAACGCGTATTCTTCGGCGCCACACCGAATGATCTGGAAAACATCACGGATAGTCCCCTGACAATGCGCGTTCCCATGATCCTCCTGGCCCTATTCATCATTATCCTTGGAATCTGGCCATGGATCGTACTCAATCCACTATTCGGAGCGATAACCTGGGTTCCCTAATGGAGGTTGAAAAAAGATGGCTATAGGATTTGAACAATGGATTCAGCTCATCCCGTTATGGCTTCCTTTTATTGGAGCCCTCATTATTGGTCTTATTGGAACGAGAATCAAAGAACGAGGGAAAGCCGCTCTTGGCGGACTTGCCGCATTCTTCTTTTTCGTGACATTAGTTTTTCTTATCCTGCTCTTTTACCAGGTCTTCAATAGTGGACCAATCACCATCTGGTATTGGCCTCAAGGCGCGTATGACGCCACTACTGGTGCCACCTTCTTCTACATCGATTTCCTCACCATCTATATGGCTGTCGTATTCGTTTTTCTCGGATTCTTCGTATCAATCTATTCTATCAAATACATGGAACACGATACTCGACTCTCACTCTTCTATGCCCTCCTCCTCACCCTCGTGGGTGGCATGATAGGTGTCGTCATGGCTGGCGATTTCTTCACCCTTTTCATCCTCTGGGAGGTTATGTCAATAAGCAGTTACGTCCTAGTCGCCTTCCGCAAAGATGAGTCCGAACCTCTCGAAGCAGGAATCAAGTATTTACTCTTGAGTGCTGTCGGATCTACCCTCATTCTCTTCACCATGTCCATTCTCTATGGAATAACTGGCACAACCAACCTATATGCGATTGGCCCCGCGCTCACCGCTTTATTCACTCCTCTTCCTGCCACAACCTCACCCCTTTACGGTCTCGTTCTTTTCACAATGGTAGGATTAATTGTCGGCTTTGGTGTCAAAGCTGCGATTGCTCCCCTCTCCACTTGGTTACCAGATGCTCACCCGGCTGCTCCCAGCGGAATTAGCGCCATGCTTAGCGGTGTTGTAATCATGACAGGGAGCTATGCTATCCTTCGATTGTTCCTAAACTTCTATGGAAATGCACTAGTAACTACTACACTTACTTACATCTTCACATACTATGGAATGATTCTGAGCTGGTTTGCGATTTTTACCTTGATATTCGGCAACCTCATGGCATTAACCCAGAAGGACATAAAACGACTTCTTGCATACTCGACCATCGTAAACGTCGGATACATCATCTTTGGTTACACCATTGCCATGATGCCACTTGACTTGATGATTGGGACAGGAGTTCCATTTGCCGTTGAATATGCTCTGACGGGAAGCCTCTTCCATATCACAAGTCACATGCTTGCAAAGGGGGCCCTCTTCTTGATCTCAGGTATCTTCATTCACCAACTTCATACCAGAGATCTTGATATACTTCGTGGTGCAGGCCGACGCATGCCAATCACCATGTTCTGTTTCACTATTGCTGCCTTGTCCCTCGCAGGTGTACCGCCTCTCATCGGATTCTACAGCAAATTCTACATCATTTGGGGCTCAGTTATCGCTGGAACCTACCTTCTGACTATAATCCTGGTCCTCATGAGTGCCTTCAGCGTGGTCTATTACTTACGTATGATTCAAATTCTCGTCTTTTCTGAACCCAGCCCAGAGGCTGCCACTGCCAAAGATCCCCACCCCATCATGCTCTTCGTCATTGTTGTCTTGACACTTTTCATCATTGGCATTGGTATCTTTCCCACCTTCTTCCTCGACGTAGCACGGCTAGCAGCTGAAAGTGCACTGACAATGCCAACAATCTAAGCTCTTCGACGCGCTCGCTAAAATGGTTGAGCGCTTCATCTTTCATTTCAATCAGCGTTAGCTCCCTTTCTCCACCAGTGGGTACTGGTTTTACTAT
>JBHLNC010000350.1:0-2837 GCA_048937435.1 Promethearchaeota archaeon
GAAGCCACAAGGATTAGTTATTAGGGTGATACAACAAGACTTAATGTAAGGAGAGAATTTCTCTCAAGTTACCGGAATTTGGTTGACAACTAATGAGTCGGGAAAATAGAGCAGGGTATATTATTTGTAGTTGTATAACCCTCATTTTCGGTATTGCTCTCTTTTTTATTTCACCGTTGATTGGCTTATTCGCACTAATCATCATGTTTCTTGGAATCGCAATAGTCTATGTATACCGAACGGAAGATACTGATGAACCTTCACCTCCTCCGCCTCTTTCTTCACCCCTTCCTGACACACCCTTGGAGTCAGTGGAAACTGAAGAACCGAGAAGTATAGAGTCGTTTCAAGCTAGACTCCTTGATACTGAAGTCGAGGAAGCAACACCTGAGATTCCTCCTACTACAACGGAGTCCGAAGAAATACAGAAACCCAAAAGAGAAGTTCCTTCAGAAAAGCTCCAAGAGCGAATTGATGAACTTGAAAAGCGTGTTCAACTGCTAAAGAGTCAACTGGCTGAAGAACCCATAATTGACTCCGAGGTAATTGAGCTTACTTTAGATTCGCCTACTCCTGTGGTTGAAGAACAAGTCGATGAAGATGGAGACTTGTCTGAACTTGCAGTCCGTCAGCTTCTTGAAGCGTTGGAAGAAAAGCTTGCGAAAGGCGCAATCTCAAAGCAGTTATACAACCTGTTGCGCAACAAGTATTTAGCCAGGTTGGAAAAAAAGGAAAGAAGACGTTTAACTTCTTCAATGCGGGGAAAAAAAGAATCAGTCACAGGTGACTAATGGAGCATGCCAAGTAAGCGCTCATCAGCAATCATGGGAATATTTGTGGTCTTTGCAGTCCTCTTAATCGTCGACGCCTTCGTAATTCAAGGTCTTCTCGAGAGTATGTTTTCCGGCTTAACTAGCCTCTTAAACATTGTAATTCTAGCCTGGATTCCCATTTTGGCTGCTAGTTTATTATTAGATCGACGTAGTCAACCAACTGTGACTGAAGAGCCGCGACGTCCACTCCCGAGAGGTGCTCGCTCTGCGTCGGGCGAGCGCGTGACCAGAAAACGTGCTCAACCAAGAATCCGGCGAGATAAACGTGCCGCAGAATTGGAAACCATCGTGGTTGAACCAGGTGCGATTAGTAATTCTCCTGCGGTTGCTAAATCAGCAAATAGTTCCGGATTGAGTATCCAACAGGATTCACCGTCAAGTTCAAGGTTCCTTCGGGCTCGTCGAACCAGAGCAGAAGAGACAGAGGAAACGGACGAACATGTCAAAGAACAACTTGACGCCATTGAAGAGGAAATGGCAAAGCTGGAGGAACAACTTGAACAAAATGGTTTATCCACTTCACCTAATTCCAATTCGACACCATACCCAGAAATGGATGAACCTAACACAAACTCCGAAACACCGCAGATAACGACAAATAACAATGAGATGTCCAGTGATGATGTGTCATCAGAACGGCAAGCCATTGATGAACTGCTAAATCGATTAGAGCAACGTAAGCGAGCGGGTGGTGTAGATGAAGCCACCTATAAACGACTGCGAGAAAAATATCTTAAACGCCGAGCTGAATTCAGTTAACGCGCCTCTGAGAAAACGCTTGCCACGAATTTTTACGATCGATATTTGATTACCATCGAGATGACGCTTTCAGCTGCAACCTTAGCTCTATCTGTTGTCTGTCCCAGTAGTTGGATGACATCATGCAAGAGCACAAAGGTTGAACATTCCATCTCAAGGTCGACAAGCAACTCGAGTGTTTCAAATTCCACATCACGATTCTTTTCTCGAATAGAATAAACTGAATGCCCTCTCGATAGGGCATCATCAAAATCCTTGCCCATTAGTTCAATACTTTCAACTAGGACCTCTGTAGCCTTAACAGAAAGGCTGGCCATTTCACTGAGTTTTTCCTTAACATCTAGCTCAATTGGCTCAGCAATAATACGGAGTTTACGAACAATAATTTCGCAACGATCAGCTATACCGTCTACGGAAGCGATTAAATCGAATCGATCGCTACTCGTCACAGGAAGAAAGGCACCACGAAAGAGTTCTTCGTCAACCTTTTCTTCAAGTTCGTCAGCGTGCCTCTCAAGTTCTAACACTTTCTCACCGAGTTCCTTTTCTTTCTCAACCAGTCGCTTGTCAGGTTTTTTCTTGCGAACAACACTGATATAATCATAAAGCGCTTGGACCGTTTTTAGTACGATCTGGGCATGCTGAAGAATCAGATCCTGAATGACTCCTTCACGTTTTCGACGCCACACGTCTCTTGCCACCAATGAGCAAATAGTCAGCACCTTAACTTGAATTGGTCCTTCTTAAAGGTTTGACTTGTGTTCAGAAATTATTGTTCAGAATTCAGTGCGGCGATACTTCATCTGCGGGAACTTTTGGCGAACTGCTTCCACGTTAGCTAGATTAATTTTCGCATCAATTAGCTGAGGTGAATCATCAGCTTGAGAGAGGGTAGAACCCTCAGGATCGATGATTGCACTCCGTCCACCAAAGAGGGTTTTGCCATCACTCCCGGTTCGGTTACATCCCACCACAAATACTTGATTTTCAATCGCTCTAGCCCGTAATAGAGTTGCCCATACTGCTATCCGTTCTGCAGGAAACTCCGCAGGACAGAAAATTATTTGTGATCCATTAATCGTCAACTCACGAGCTATCTCAGGAAACCTGAGGTCAAAACAAATCATCAACCCAAATATCCCTAGACTAGTTTTGAATATCGGAGCTCTTGTTCCAGCCGTTAGGTAGCGAGGTTCTTCGAAGGGGGGAAATAGATGAACTTTGTCATAAAACCCAAGCAATTTC
>JBHLNC010000351.1:0-494 GCA_048937435.1 Promethearchaeota archaeon
ATCCAGGCCATTTCGTAATCGAAGCTTGTGTATTCATTCAAATGTCGTGGCGTATTGTGCTTCTCAGCACGATAGACGGGGGCGACTTCATACACCCGATCAAATCCACCAACCAAACATAGTTGTTTATAGAATTGTGGGCTTTGAGCCAGGAAGGCTTTTTTCTCAAAATACTGTACCCTGAACAGGTCTGCACCGCCCTCTGTCGCGGTTGCTACAATTTTGGGCGTATGAATTTCACGAAAACCAGCGGTTTCGAGATACTGCCGCATCTGCGCTATTGTGAAATGCTGAATCTTAAACGTGAGTTGAGCTTCAAGTCGTCGAAGATCGATAACCCGATTATCAAACCGGGTTGCGATATCGGCCTCCACTTTTCCGGATGTGTCCAGTGGGAGAGTTGCTGGGGCGGTATTAACCACTACTATCTTGTTCGGGATGAGTTCAACACCCCGCCGGGCTTGTGTTTCTTGTTTTACTTGTCCTTGCACGGC
>JBHLNC010000351.1:504-2835 GCA_048937435.1 Promethearchaeota archaeon
AATGGCGTACTCGTTGTCTAGACTATCAAGAGTTGAAAGGAGTTCTGGCGCCGTTTTTGCATGGGGTAGCGTACATTGGGTTAGTCCTTCTCGGTCACGAACGATGAGAAAGCTGATTTTACTTAATTTCCGAATCCGTTGCACCCATCCAAGAATGACTACTTGTTGTCCTTCCATTTCAGGCGATAATTCGTTTGAGTAATGTGTTCGTTTTAGAATCATTTCCGGATTTTCGGCGGAGGCTTTTGATTTTGGTGCCATTGTACTTACCTTCTTCGGTTTCTCAGCAGCTGCGTATCTTAAACGTTTCTTCTCCCTGTAAGTTTTTTCAGGCTTAGGGCTTCGATGATTCTGATGTACTTTTTGATTCCTGACGAAGTTTGCCAATCAAATCTGCGACATCAGCAATCTGGAGCCTTTTCATGGTTGCTTCAGCATGATCGATAAAGGGAATAAATCGTTTTGAAGGATATCCGCTTTTAATTAATTCTACAGCGTGAACGGCTGTAGCAAGCCGATCTGCCCCCTCCACCAGACGTGCTTCCAGTGTCTCGCCTCGAAGATATTCTTTCCAGATGTTCTGTAGCTGGAGACGTATTTTTTCTGGGAGAGAATTTAGAATCGTTTCCATGGCTGCGTTTTCTGCTTTCTCCTTCGCCTCACGGAAAGCGGGATCCGCTCGCTGAGCACTGATTGGGATATCACCAATTTTCGCTTCGGGTAAATCGTGAATGAGTGCCATGAGAAGCAGTCGTGTTAAATCGACTTCTTCACTGGCTTGTTTGGCTAATAAGTATGAAAGAATTGTCATGGTGTGAGAGTGTGCTGCCACATTTTCTGCTGCAGAGGGAGGGACACCACGAAGGAGCCACCCCGTTCGCGGAACACGTTTGAGATTATCACAAATAGTGAGAAATTGATATACGGTCATCCCTCAGCAATAGGGGTTGTCTTCGAAAAAATGCTCACTTTTTGGCGAATAAACCAGCGATTTCGCGACCAAAGTGTCGAAAAACAGATACCACGTGGCCGAGTGATTCAATTTTCACTCCGGCCCCAATCAACACTAATGGTCCTGCATCCGTTACAACGATAATGCCTTTTTCACCGCGGACGATTAATTCAAACAATGGTTCGAATTCAAGTTTGGAAACTGCTTCGATTCCGGTTTGTAACAGAACGGCGGAAATGGCAGAGAGTAAATCCGGATCAATATCTACACCCTTGGTTGAGCTGAACGCTACTCTTCGTCCTGCTTTGGTGACCACTGCTAGGGTTTCCAGCTCTGTGTACAGCGTAATCTCACGCAGATACATCGCCAATTGCTTGGCTTCCTCTTCGCTCATCGCAAATTGCTGCATTGTGTCCCCTCACATTTTTATCTTAAGATTTCTGACTGGTTTTTTCTTTTTTCGACGCATCAATGAGTTCGGTAATTTGTCGCGCCATTTCTTCCTTCACGGAAGGTTTCTCGTGAAGGTATTCCTCTTCTTCCAAGTGTTTGAGGAATTCAATCGCTAACACTTGCCCGTCCTTAATTACCACCCGTGGTGTATAGCCCTGGGCAAAGACCGTTCCTTCCGGCAATGTGTCTATCCGCTGGAGTCTATGTTTTACAGTTTTCTTTCCTAAGACACTGGTGGTTTCTTCAGTAATCCCGAAGGCATCGAATCCAATCAGGACGAATTCTCGTCGGAAGCCGGGTACTGGTTCAAGTTGTTCAACCTGTTCAATGATATCAGAAGGAGGACGGGGCACTTGAACGTGTTGTCGCTCAGGTCTCCTAGTGGCTGAAACCACGGCTTCTTTATACTCGGTTGGGGATATCTCCTGAACTGGAGAGGGTGGTGGTGTTTCATAAACAGGTCGTGTTGGTTCTCGGGGCATTTTTGGTGGTGCGGAAGGTGCTGCTGTTATCCCTTCATCAGGTTTGGTTGAGAGTGGTTGACCCATAGCCTCCATGAAGGTGGAGTCTTCTTGCCCTGCATCCTCTGAAATTATTTTGTATACTAGTCCTCGTTGGTCTCGGATTCCCGAGGCGCGTCGAGCTGCAATGAATTTTCTCCGCACAGGAGCTTCTGCTCCTTTCCAAATCCAGATAAGACGTGAATCGTCATCAATGATAATGAGAACCTCGTCAGCTTTCATGTGGGTTTTTGCTGGCGCACCATCAGTAATCTGTACAATTTCGCCAGTATCAACGACGCGGAGCATTACTAAGGATTTAGGCACGCAGGTCACCAACCCCAACGGACAGGGTAACTTACTTCTAAGTGTTAATAATTGTTTTCAGGCAATGGGTGAAGATGTCTAATAATTTTAGCGGTCGTT
>JBHLNC010000352.1:0-2828 GCA_048937435.1 Promethearchaeota archaeon
GAGTTTTAGATGAGTCGTAGTTCCACTGCCGTCAATTCCTTCAAGTGCTATGAATAACCCGTGCCACATATCAATCAACTCTGATGCTTACCGCGTAATTTCACGTCTCAATGGATGGGGTGTCATCAAATAAAAAGGGAGTGTTGATGAATGCTTATACTATGAATGTCCAACCATTGTTCGCCTCTTCAGTATTTTCCATTTTACCGAACTGTGAAGTATATCAGGTTCTTAATTATGATTACCATGATCCGGAGGGGATATACAAAGGACTCCTTGAAGATGAAAAGGCGTTTCAACGCGAAGTTAAAAAGATTCGTTTGAATATGACTGAATTTCTTGCAGCCGAGAAAGTGTATATCAATGATTATCGTGTTGAACAGAGGATTCTTCATGTTGACATTGGGTTACGAGGGAGTGCACATATTCCCTATTTCCAATGGGTAATTCATTTTCGGGGCCCTTTACATGCTGACGAAAATTCGTTGAAAAGTGATGTTGAGGAAGAAATCGCGGAATATGATATTGAAGTACTATACCTTTTCCCAGCAGGAACCAAAATCAAAGCGGTTCAAACTCCGATGGAATATGAAATCCGTGATTCCTTGCTTTTAGTATGGGCTCGCAAGGGAGATAGAGTGGGTGGACACGAAGAGGTTCTCTTTCAGTTTTCGTCAGCTTTGGAGTAACCTACCACAGGTGTAGCAATATTTCGTCCCGACCGTGATTTTCGCCTGGCAGTAAGGACATTTATCAAGAGCCGCCTTTGCCTCTTTCTTAACACCGGTCGAGGGTTTCGTAGCAGCAATTGGGGGAGTTAGAGCAGCACGCCCAAGAAGTGATCTTAATCCTGAAATTATGCTCGTTAATTTGTTGATTTCTTCATCAATGGCTTTGAGTTGTTTGTTTACATCTCGTTTTGATATCTCGTCGATTCGGGCACGAATTTGTAAAGTTTCCCTATCAAATTCAAGTTGTTGTTTCCGTTCCTCAAGCTGAACGAGCCAATGATTAGCAGTTTTAATTTCAGTATCGAGTTGCAGGTTGATGTCAGCTAGTTTTTCCCTATATTCGGTTGAGAGCCGTTGGTGAACTGTTTCATCAACTTCTCCTGATTTTAGGAGCTCTTCTAGTCTTTGAATACGACCGTCCTGAATCTTCTTTTCATGTTGAAGTTGTTCAAGGGGAGTTAGGGCCTTATTTTCTAATTCTTCAATTTCCTTTTGAACAGGATCCGATTTGTTTTTCAACTTGCTGAGTTGGTCTTGTGTTTCCTGGTCAGAGAGTTCACCGACTAGTTGCTTGACCTTCACGGTTTCTTGCTCTTCATCCAAGGCAGCCTTTTGTGTTCGGAGGGTTTCTAATGTTCCTCTCATAATTAGAGCAGCTTCAACTTGTGGAGGGATTGACTCAACTTCTTGTGCTGGTTCAGCACGGCGCGCCATAGCTACGTTAGGCGGTTTAACTTCGGCGGGAGTCACTGCTGCATGATGTTCTTTCAAAGAGACACCACAATAGGAACAGAATTTTGCATTGGGTTTCAGTTGCCGACCACACTCAGAGCACTGTGGGCTTGACATTCTTCTCAATCCTGTTAGCTATTGTGAAAGAGCAGTAACGGACTTATAAAGTCGGGGTATAGGGCTAATATTCAATTAAATGAAGAAGTAGATTCCAAGAACGTGTAATAGCGTCAGACTCGTTGCAGTAATCAACGGAACCGCAAGATTATCATCTAGTCGGAGAGGTAACATTTCGATAATGGCAGCGATGATAGCACAAACCAACGCTGATAATGGTGAACCGGTTAAGAGCAGAACACAGAAAGCTAGAGTAAATCCGATAAGTGTGCCTTCAATGGTTTTTTTGGGATTGAAGGGATAATGGTGTCGTCCTAGGTAAATTCCGCCTATTGTTGAAAACGCATCGCCAATGAGAAAGGCGATAATGCTGGCTGCTGCAATGAGGGGAAATTGGAATAGGTTGCCAAATATGAGTAGAGGCAGGGCGACGCCAGCAGCGAAGTACAGTGGAGAAAGAACATAACGATCGATTTCGTCTTCTCGTCCTGCCGCTAACACCATCTTTGAAATGATGGGAATATGAACGCCAACACTTCGGAAGATCTCAGAGAATATGAAGAAGAGTGAGAGACCTCCGATGACGAGATAAATTGCCAGGTGCCAAGAAGGATCCCAGAGCCAAAGAAGAACTAGGATTACCGCACTGGCGTGGAGTAATTGGCGGATAAGCTCTTGACTTAATCGCCGAGGGACATGGATGCTAACTGGAGGTGAAGAAATTACAGGAAGCAACGCTCGCATATCAGGATTAGTGACTACCACGCGGACATAGCGTCGGATGACTTGATCGGGTCGGAAGCCCACAGCAAGGTGTGCAAATTTGAAGAGGGGAACGTTATTTCGATCATTAGCAACCGCTACGATTTGAAACTTTTTGAGTTTATGAATTTCAATTAGATCTTCCAGCGTTTCGACTTTGGTTTGTCCTCGACAATCTAATGCAGCAATGTGTCCAGTAAGTATGTTATTTTCAGTCTCAACTCGTATACCACTACCAAAATGGGTGCCTAGATTTTTGGCTATGCGAGCTACAGCGAAGTCAGGAATACCTGAGCTAATTAGGACAATAATATGACCTTGTTTTCGGAGAATGTCGAAAGTTTCAATGACTCCACGAAGGAGGCGGACTTGATCGGTCATCCGAAGAAGCCAGTCTTTAGGAGTGCCTCGGAGTAATCTATAGGCAAATCGCATGAATGAGGCTATCTCCATTATCCGTGCCTCATAGAGTATTCCCAACACGCC
>JBHLNC010000353.1:0-2819 GCA_048937435.1 Promethearchaeota archaeon
ATTCGCAGATTTTCTGCGTCTAGTACTGGTATATGTGCAGCACTGAATTTCTGAAGCGCTAAATGGGACATCGTCCCTTGAGTAATTACTATTTGAACACCAAACTGTATGAGCTGGTTTGCGGTTGAGCTTCCACCTCCACTAGGATCCTGAATGAATACGACTTTGCGTTTTTTGTCTTGAGGATACCTTTCACCCAACCGTCGAATTTCTTCTTGAGAAAAATGTGAGAGCACGATTACAGGTTGTACTTCTCCGAGCATTTCCAGTCGACGCATTAATTTGAGATTTGTTAGATTGCGTTTAATCCGTTCAAGTTCAAAACTTTGCGTACGTATCTTCTTTTCAAGACGTTGAATCTCTGCTTCCTTTTGGAGAATTCGTTCATCGCGACGGTGTTCTCGTTGTTCGACGCTTAGCGAACGATTCAATTGACGCTGGAGTTGCTGAATTTCCTTGTCAAGCTTTTTCTGGTTTTCTATACTCCGTTGATGCTGATTTCGCTCATATTCCAGTTTACGTTGAAGTGATTCAACTTGGCGTGTTAAACGATCAACGATTTGTTTGAGTTCGTGCGGTGTCCGGGGTTTTTTAGTCGGTTCAGTGGGTTTGATGGGCTTCGATGGAAATTTTTTAGATTCTGTAGGTATTATTGATTGATCAAATGCATCATGTACTGAAATGTCTTGTAAGACTAAGGCGGTAGCTTCAGAAACCGAATGGCGTTGCTCACTTTCTTCTATACGTTTTTTTAGTAATTCAAGCTTCTTACTATAAACTTGGAAGACCTTAGCAACTGCCGCAAGGGCATCTCGTTGGTGAGCATTACTTACGCGAAATTGCGAGTCTACCGTGAAAGATTTTGCCAATTCCCTTTTTTCAACGACGGCCATCAATTTATCTGGAGTAAAAAGCTGTGTCTGAAGTGTAGTGCTTAGTTTTTCGACAAAACTAGGTGCGGGAAATACATCTGCTGCGAGTAGAACGGGTTTCCCAAACTCTACGATATATCGGATAACATCACCACGAGATAATCCTCGACTACTTCGAAGGGCCAACAGGTTCCCGTAAACATCTGTTATTGCAATCCCTATAGTAGTTCCTGCGTCAATCCCCACAACCAGTAATCGTCTTGGACCGATTCCTTCTTCTTTGTCATCCCGGGGAAGATAGAGAATTGACCGATGTTTTACTGGAGCTATTCTTACGGCGACCCCGGCTATTCGGTTAACTTCAGATTGGACAACACTGCAAACGGTGTCATAGGATTCGTACACATGAATCATACACCGTGACCAACCATGCTGGGTTCGCGTTTCATACCGATCGTAATCGATTTCAACCTTTGACAATTTGTCTAATATGTTACGAGCCGTTTGTTGAATTGACCCATGCATTCGTCGTTGAAATCGTGCTTGTGAAAATCCACCTGGCCCGACATTACGGGCTCTGGAAACAATAATTCGAGTTTCACGGGCTAAAGCCGATATTTCAGTACCTACACCTAATGAAGCTAGTTGGGAGATCAGAATAGCTGTCTCAATAGGAGTTGGATGTTTGTTCACAGTAAAGCCACGCCTTCGTGCCAGTTTTGTGAGAGAGGTCATTCCGTGGATAGGAGAACCAGTGACTTGGATCACACGCGTTTTTGATGGGATTCTAGATAAGAATTCAATAACGCCTTTCTGGGTAGCAGATAGCTCAAGTAAATTATCGGTGGCAATAATATCAGGTTCAACCCTACGAATCAGCTTCAATAACTCACTTCGGCGAATCGAACTATTAGTTTCAAGGATTTCTCCTTCCATTAGTACCGAAGCATATCGAGGGGATTTCTTAGAGGAAGGAGAACTTTGAGGTAGAATATCAAAACCAATGATTCGTTGTAAAGGGGTTTCACTCATTCTTGTTCTTCCTATCTGTCCCAACCGTTAATTTTTCTAGTGTTTCATCAACATCATAAGTAATTCTGAATCGGCGTTTGAAAAATGTAAGAATATTTGTAATATCTCGTTTGAGTAGCCAAAGAGCATTCGGATGAGTAATTGGTTGCCACTGTGGCCAATCAAAAATTACTATCTGTCCGTTTTCTTCAACAAAGATATTGTATTCACTGAGATCGCCGTGGACTAGCTCTGCTTTATGGAATGCTAGCTGAACCTGGGTTAATATCTGATCTAATATCACTCCTGGGTGCTCTAATTCAATCATATCTAGCAGGAGATCGCCAGTCATCTGAGACATAACAATTACATGCCGATTAATTGCTATTGGTTCTGGCACTCGACCTCCTAAACGGTGCATAACCCGTAAAGCTTTGAATTCTCGTTCGGCTGCTTGTTTACTGACATTCATCCACGAAGATATTGTATCATCCTTAAGACGTCGAAGTCGGCGAACTTTTTTGAAACTTGATCGTCCCCACCGTAGAAACTTCACGGCAACTTCTGTTTCTTTGGGATCAAGAGCACGATATACTGTTGATTCCTTGCCAACACCGTAAGGTTGCCCTAAGGAAACAATGACATCTTTTATCGCTAAATCATAAAGAGCTAAAGCATCATATCCCGCCTGAGTCATGCTGTATCCCAGGTAATGTTCCTTTTGACGCTTTACCAACCGCACTTTGTTAAGTTGCCCGAGAAGAAACAATACGTCATCAGCTTCAAGAACAATCTTCTTTTCAAGTTCTTCAATGGGAACATATTCAAACCGATGTGCAAATGATTCAAGAGTTTGAAGAACTGATACTTCATCCGGCTTGAGCTCCTTCAGAATTTTGGCTAGTCGATGCAAATCAATCATGTGAAATCAGTGTT
>JBHLNC010000354.1:0-2814 GCA_048937435.1 Promethearchaeota archaeon
ATGGGATTGACAAAAATCAGATCTCCAACAAAGGTCAGAAGAAATCCAAAAATGAAGCGACCTTAATAATCAACTGCGAAAGGAGGACCGGTATATGAGGGATTGTGGTCTGCGTCCACAACCCATATCCTCCCCTTGCTCCATGCAGATGCTCTACCCTGTGGACGAACAAGATGCGCATAGTTTTGAAACAGATACGAGGTGAAAGTTAATCAAAGTTACTTATAAATTATTAATATTACTTAGACCAATTTAGTGGTATTATTAGTACAGGCTAAACCCTTCCTTAATTTACCTGTGTTGGTATACGGGTTTGCCTGGGGGAAACTCCTTACCCCAAAAGTGCACCTCATGTACTGGTGGTAAGTCCCCCTAGATATGTTGAACTGCCGGATGTTCCCCCCACATCCGGCAGTTCGTATTAAACCTCCGTTGGAAGATCTACATCAACTCTGGATAGCAGAAACCCGAGAGCGTTTGCTATCTAGGATTGGCTGTAGAAGGTAAAGTTTTTCATCAAATTGGAGGATGAGCAGATCAGAATAACCTATATGGAGGGGAAACGGATTAAAATCACCGTTACGTTATCTGGTCCCCCAGCGTCATTCGCGGTTCGAACCAATATGTCACACGCTACTTGAGGATTGCTCGTCTTCGTTACTGTTTGAATGATTTCCTCTTCTTCGACGACGTCCCATAAACCATCCGAGCAGAGCATAAGATATGTGTCCGGAATGATCGCATGGTAGGACACGTCGACTCTAGGATCTTCGGTTTTTCCCATCGCGTTCCACAACACACTCCGGTGAGGGCTTTCCAGGGCTTCTTCTTCACTGAGCGTACCACTCTCAACCAATCGTTGGACAAGGGAATGGTCATGTGTTAAAACTTCAATCTTCTCTCTATTGATGAAGTAAGCTCTGGTATCACCTACATGGCCGATCACGATCTTGTCGTCGAGCATTAATGCCGCAGTAAGAGTCGTTGCACCACCATCCGCATGTTCGAAGACGGCTTGATTGGCCGACTCAAATGCGTTACTGATCAGTTCATCAAGAGGAAGAGCTTCATCACTGCGCTCGATCTCAAGCAAGCGAAGAAATACCCCCTCCATTAGGTTACGTGCGACCGTTCGAATGGCAATCGAACTAGCGAGGCGACCGTGTTCATAGCCCCCCAATCCATCCGCAACACAGAAGAGTCCAAAATCAGGGAGGCCCTTATCACCATTCGAACCGCCGGTGAGGATGAGCGATGAATCATCATCCTGACTGCGTTCGAGCCCCACTGAATGAGCAGACCCCACCCATACATGGCGTCTACTTTCCGGCGACAAATCACTTATGAATTTGTGTTCATCAAGGGGAGCCGTTTGTGCATGTTCAGGGGATGGGATCCGTTTTTTTCCAAATATCCGTCGGATGATATCCATAGTGCCGCCGACTCACTTAGGTGAGCTATACTCTGATATTGCCGTCGTATGGTCAAATTCTACATTCGCCCCCACTCTAGGGCAAGCAGGATATGATTCCCAAAGGGAACTGGTTGAGGGACGCGGTTATCCAATAAACCTAATGTGAGTTATTAGTTTGTTTATGCCTTAGTAATACCATACGACACTCGGGGTTCTTGTGTAAGTTAGACAGCATTCAGTTCCTGCTACGGGAACAGACGAGAAGGAATATATTCTGTAGAAATTGTTGCATCTAGGTTTATCGCCAGAGGGTAAAGGCAATCTTCGCTGGGTGGACAATAAGCCACACAAGGGACATCGTTAATCTAACCTATCCCAAAAAGAGAGAATAAGCTGATTTATACACTCGCAAGATGACTCTCAAGCTCTGATAAACTTATAAGGAATTCAACTCCGGAGCATGGTGAACATGGCCAAGCTTGAGATTATCGTCGATACCTGGCAAGACGCCCTAGCGGCTGAAGCAGGAGGCGCAACGCAATTAGATCTGAAGGCTGATTTTCCAAAGGGAGGCGTAACACAATCCGCGGGCATGATTGAGAAGGTTTGTAACGCTGTCCAAATACCAGTGATGGTAATCATCCGCCCACATGCTCGTTATTGGAGGATGACGAATGACGACATCATCGTCATGTGCTCAGACATTGGCTTAGCTCGAAAGCTTGGGGCTGAGCATTTTCTGTTAGGTTGCCTCGATGAGTCGGGCGAGATTGATATCGATGCGTTTAAAGTTTTCCTAGCAGCAGCCAAGGAGGGTACGCTGCATTGCCACCTAGCCTGGGAACTCACCCCTAACCCGTTGCAGACTTTAGATATATTAATTGAGTTGGGGGTTAAGAGCGTACGCACTACAGGAGGAGGAGGATTACTTGGGAAAGCTGAGCAAAATATCGAAGCTATTCGAATCTACGCTGCATATGCTCAAGATCGAATTGATCTCTTCCTAGCTGGGGGTGTAAACGCCGGGAATGTAGAAACTTTGATCAGCAAGACGGGATTGACGAATGTCCATGTGGGCTCTGGCGTCCGGGAACCTGAAACTCCTGATGGCATCGTGCTTGAGGACAATGTAAGGAGGATTCGACAGGCTGTGGATCGAGCGGAAATCCAGCTCGACCATCAGGCCAATTAAATAAACCCATCAGAATCAATACATACGTATTCCCTCCCCAAAAACACCATGTACAAGAGGCTGTTCATTACAGAGACATTCTCCTTATGGTAAAAATGATTCAACTTCTTACCCCCAAGTAATGGTCTTAGCGATTTGACAAGAACAGAAAGAACCCAAGAGTGAACTCTATCGAGCAAGGAGGTTGATATTGACCGTTCACTCAACA
>JBHLNC010000355.1:0-2811 GCA_048937435.1 Promethearchaeota archaeon
CATCCGAATATCGATAACTTGGTGGCCACTTGGAAGGTGAATGAGGGGAAGCGGCTGTTGTTTAATGGTCATGTGGGCGTGGTGCCTCCAGGCGAGGATTGGACGGTGGACCCTTTTGCTGCCGAGATTCGTGATGGGTTAATCTATGGGCGGGGTGCCATGGATATGAAGGGGGGGGTAGCGGCTATGACAATGGCGTGTTGTGCTCTGCATGATCTTGAGGTCCCCTTGAAGGGAACGCTGATTCTGAATGCGGTAGGGGATGAGGAACGCCAAGGAACGCTTGGAACCACCTGGTGTATCGAACATGCGTGGAAGAAAATCAAAGCAGATGCCGCTGTGATTCCAGAACCTTCGGGAATGGGGCAACTTGGCTATGCAGTGAATATCGGTGAAAAGGGTCCAGTGTGGGTTAAAGTGACAACAAAAGGTAAGAAGGCACATGGTAGTATGGCATCCGCTGGAAAAAACGCCATTACAATAATGCTAAAGTTACTTCAAGCCTTAGAAGAAGCGAAACCCCCCTCAATTCCACCAGTATTAACCCGTGAAGATGTAATTTCCCAATTTGCCACTGCATTGAATCAAGAACCACAACAAATTGAATCGCTTATCCAAGATGCTGGTGAATCCAACCCACTCTCAGCCGTGTTAGAGGGATTAAACGCAACCACAATGAATATTGGAACAATAACTGGAGGGGTATTAACTAATGTAGTTCCAGATCGCTGCGAAGCCCAAATTGATTTCCGAATTTTGCCTGGACAAAAAGCCGAGGAGATGATAAGCTTCATTCAGTTTCACGCAGAGAAGCTAGGCATCTCACCGGTTTGTAACATGGAGATTATCGAAGCACTAGAGGGAAGCGCCGTCCCCAATCATGAAGAAAATGAGCTAGCAACTACACTATTCAACACTTCAACAGAAATTGCAGGACCAACGGCGTTCTTTCTGGTTCCTTTCGCGACTGATGGTCGACTGCTTCGCCGTGCTGGTATTGAATCCACTATAGCTTATGGCCCAGGAAACACAGCCTTAGCTCATACCGCTGATGAGAATCTGGCTATTGAAGACTTGATAAAAGTCACTAAGGTCTTCGCAGTTTCGATCATCCGATATCTTGGTGTCAAGCACTAGCTAATTTCAGAATTATGTGCTAGAAGTTCTAGGCAGGACGGAAGATGAGCCGCATTGTCTTCTCTTCAGAGGTAGGTTGAGGTACTTCTTCAAAATCAGCTATTACGGCGTCTCCAACATGAATGTTTTCAGGTTTCAAGGGATCTACGCCTACCAATCGAGCACACACTGAAGGTCCTTCCTTCAATTCGACGATGGCTACAATATAGGGGACATCGTCTGCATAAGATGTTCCTGCAATATGGATCACGGTAAAGGAGCGGAGAGTTCCTTCACCACTCAGTTCAGTCCAGTTAGTGGTTTTGCTATTGCAATTAGGGCAGAAGAGCCGTGGGGGTAAGGTCAATTCGTTGCAACTCGGACATTGAGCAGCACAAAGTTTTCCTTCATTGATTAAGGCGAAATAGTTCTTGATTGTCGTTTCTTCACTCATTTTCCTCACCATCGCTCACAAATATGAATTGCACAAGTTGCGCCCGTCCCACCGACATTATGGGCCAGCCCTACGTTTGGAGAGCTAACTTGGCGCTTACCAGCCTCGTTCCGAAGCTGATGATAGAGTTCAATTATTTGAGCTACACCTGTAGCGCCAACTGGATGCCCTTTTGCTTTGAGGCCACCACTTGTGTTGATGGCTACTTCACCCTCGAGTTGGGTTAGTCCTTCTTCGACTGCAGGTCCACCTTTGCCTGGTTTGAAGAACCTAAGGTCTTCGGTGGCAATGATTTCAGCAATTGTGAAACAGTCATGAACTTCTGCGAAATCAACATCCTGAGGGTGGATTCTCGCTTGTTTATAAGCACGATAGGATGCGGTACGCGCAGCATATAGACTAGTTAGATCCGTTCGGTCGCATAGGTTCATGGTGTCATTAGCTTGCTCTGAGGCAACAATTTTGACAGGTGCGTCCGTGAATTTTCGGGCTTTCTTGTTCTTGGTTAAGATAACCGCGGCAGCTCCATCAGTAATGGGTGAACAGTCGAATAGTCCAAGAGGCCAGGCAACCATTCGTGATGAAAGGGCTTTCTCCAAGGTAATTTCTTTTTGATACTGAGCTAACGGATTATGAACTCCATTCTTGTGGTTTTTCACTGCAACTGCAGCCATCTGTTCTTTTGTCGTCCCATATTTTGCCATATGTGCGACAGCTAGAATGGCAAAAATGCCGGGAAACGTGATACCCGGTTGGGCTTCAAAGGTTTGATCTGCAGCCATGGCTAGGGTTTCAATGACTCCGGGAGTAGCAAGGTCTGTCATCTTTTCTACGCCTGCCGCCATAACTACATCATGGTGTCCGGATTCAATGGCTAAAATAGCAGCCCGTACAGCAGTGGCAGATGAGGCGCAGGCTGCCTCGCATTTCGTTGCGGGAATACCTTTCATTCCAGCAAAATCTACCATCAGTGGCGCGATGTGGGTTTGCCGGTTGAATTGATCCGCTGATAGGTTCCCAATGAAAGCAGCTTCCACATCTTTGGGTGATATTCCAGCTTCTTCAATGGCTTCATGGGCTGCGAGGGCAAAAAGTTCGCGCAGGTCATAATCATCGTGCCTGCCAAACTTGGTTTGTCCAGCACCAACGATGCTAACGTTAATCAAAAGATACACCTTGAAATGTATGGATACTGTGGAATTGAAGATAATATGATGTAAAAACCAATTTCTTCAGCCAAT
>JBHLNC010000356.1:0-2806 GCA_048937435.1 Promethearchaeota archaeon
GATACAACAACCGTACCAGATGACCTCTATATCATCAGAGCAATTGCCACGGATAATGTAGGTCTCTCTCAATCGGTGACAATCAGTGTTACTGTCAGTAATTACGATTGGCCACCTCCTCCACCCATCCCGGGCTTCCCTGCAGCTGCTATTGTCATTGGGATAATTGCATCAATGGGTACAATAGTGGTACTTCGACGAAGGAGGCGTTAACTCTCGCCTCCCTTTACCCTTTTTATATGCTTGATAAAATAAATGGACAATTGGCAAATTATCTTGACAGTTATTCGAATTTTTCAGGGAGATGAATCGCGAATCGGCATTCATTGGCTCCTCGGGCTACAGTATCCAAGACCTCAACGTGTACAGGCTTGTTCAAGAGGCCTTCCCAGAGGGTTTTATACCAACCTGATCCGCAAAGGCAATACGTGGAAGAAATTGGTTTTTGGTCTCGTACGGCAGGACGAATATGAGGACAATGACAATAACTCGCCCGTTTTTCAGCAAGATCCTTGGTGGAGTCGAAGCCCTTGGGGTCATATGGAATCTTTGTAACATAGATGACGTTTCCATCACGTTCTGGGTATTCATAGTAGGAGAGACCATGCCAGGAATCGTCTCGGTGCATATAATCTAGGAGTTTATCAAGGTCACCGGTTCGGTCATATTCTTCTCGTAGTAGTTTGATTCGATCAACTGGAAACCGGTTGGAACAACAGAGCATAACGCAACGCCGCGTTTCTTTATCCTCAACCAGGGCGTCTAGTCGTTCCATGGCTCCACATATCCATTCGGAGACTTCATCAGAAGAGGATTTGGCTGAGAGTTGGTCTTGGCCATTGAGGACTTCGGTTTTGGTGGTTTCTCCGGTGTATTTGTCGAGGCCTTCAGCGAAGAGCTGCATCCACATTTCGCGATGACGAACTTCCCAATCTTGCTTGGTCTGTTTACCCATACCACAACCTCAATTTTCTCATAAAACGAGAATATCCTCTTGTGTTATGATATAAATACCTTTCTATCTGCGAATCTTCGTTTCATTATGATGCTCTCAAGGTTGAAGGTTTACTCTTGAATGGGGCCCTTGTTACTTCGTTGGATAGAGTGCTGCACTCAATAGGACTAGTAAGCCTGGAAGGGTTCCTGTGAAAATCATCCCGACAATTCCTGTGGTGATAAGTCCTTTCTTATGACCAGGAATGTCTTTTCGCCACCGGAACCAGAAAATGACCAAGATAAAACCAAGAAAACCAATTACTACAACAAAGCCTAGTAATATCATCGTATACCAGCCGAATGCCATCCAGAACACAGGATCAACGATAACAGGGTACAGAAGCCATAATAGCCAGCCCCCAATGGCAATCATGAATATCGCGAAGGGTATCTGTACCCAGGTTCCAACCTTCATCAGAGTTTTAGAAGTACTATCATCTATCATTCCATATCACGGCTCTTCCAATTACTTTGAAGTGAAATTTACAGGACTTCGGAGAGGGCACTTTAAGACTTTTCCACCTTGTTGAGACGGAATTGCAAATGCTTTTACAGAACATTCAGACATATGAAAACACATGACACCTGAAAGTTATGAGCAAACAAGTGGTGGACGTGGACCCATTATCGGACTTGCGATCGGAATTATTCTACTCTATGGCTTCGGTTTCTATAATCTCTTCTTTCTCGCTTCTCCCTTCTTTCCAATGATAATCAGTATCATCACAGTTGCATTTCCTTGGCTCGCTGGCTATTGGTGGGCCATACTGGCATTCGTCGTAGTATTAGTCGCACTTGGACTCGGACTGGCCTATCTCGTGCTTCAATTGATGAAACGTGCTGCTGCAGGAACGCTAAAGGTTCTCTGGCTGCTCCAGGCAGTATTCATGATTGCCATTGGCGTCTTCATGTTTCTTTTCCTTGGTCCCTTTGGCATCTTTGGAATAATGTTTCCCTTCTTTGGGCTCCTACAATTTTGGGTCTGGTTCCGTCGCCGACAAAAAATTGAACGCGCAGGTAAACTCGTCGAATTTACGGCTCAACTGCTCCTTGAAGAAAAGCAGATGTTTATTGTTCCACTCGTAACAGCAGTGTTTAGTCTACTTACAGGCATTCTCATGCTATCAACCTATGGAGCCATGTATGTTTGGCTACCCATGATTGGTATTGCCTCAGATTCTTGGATATTCTTTGGGTTAACAATCTTGGTTGAAATTCCCTATTTCTTTGCGTATTTTTCTATCTTCTACATCTTCGATGGAATTAACGTCTCGATTGCCCATACCTGGTATCGCAATCAGGATCCAAATCTTGGCGGAGCAACTCGTGAAGTGCGAGGTGTCATGGGAACCATTGTTCGATTCGCTGCAGTTAGAACAGCCGTTGCTGTGGCCCAGAGCGCCGCGCAACGGGGTGGGCAACGTCAAGGTGGCATATGGGCACTAGTCGGTTCCATTGCTAGCCGAATCATTGGGACCGTGTTTTACTACTTAACCTACTTTACACTCCCTTCAATTATTATTGAGAAACGCGGTTTGGTTAACTCTGTAAAACGATCTGCACGAATAACTTGGAATTACTTGGTGGATGTGTATATTGCCGAGACTGGTGTGTCTACTGTATTCAGTTTCTTCGGTGCACTGTTGAGTTTAGGCTTTATCATTGTGGGATTCCTGTTCGGCTATCTCATGGGGATATTCCTTCTTGGCGATCTCTTCTTAGCACTAATCATTGGTATCGTTTTTGCCATTGTCTTCGTCATCTTTGCAGCAATTCCCAGCTACTTCATCTTCCGACCCTTGAACACCGC
>JBHLNC010000028.1:0-11222 GCA_048937435.1 Promethearchaeota archaeon
CATGGGATCGAATTAACATCCTCAAGAAGACTAAACATGAACGCACTGAATCCGACCTGAATCAACGAATCGATCTCATTAAGAAAGGGCTGAAACACAATCATGCTCAACTCGATCAAATGCTCCTGAGTGTCTTCTTTGATCTAACTGGTTCAAATCCTGAATTCCATTCGGTGTTACTATGGGACACAGCCAAACAGCTCAACGAAGCTATCAAAAACATCTCCGCAGGAGGCTGCTCAGAGGGAACCGCCCGCGTCTACGGTAAACCGAAAGCCCTTACAATAAACAACAACCTCTTCATGGCCCTTAATCAACCAGAAGATCCAACAATCACCGTTGACATCCTTATCGCTCTTGCGAAAAGCGATCTTCTCCGGAGCCGATGATAATCAAGATATACTCTCTATTATGAACGCGCTTGTTGAGAAAAAAGGGGACCAAACCGAGTTGCATTATAGAGTCATTAATTTGATGCTTCTCGGTTGGTTTTGAGGTTTACTTACTACTCCGTCTTCGGAGTACGAAAACAGCTATCCCAATAGTCACGACTACTATTGTGGCTCCGACAAGAATGAGGATTCCGCCAGCCCCTGCAAACGGGTTAGGTGGTGGTGTAGCCAAGGACTCATCGATTAGCCACTGAGTGACTTTTTTCAATAGGTCCCATTCAGAGTCGGGATCATCCAGATAGTCATAGAGCGTGATTCCATCACGGTCACTGCCTTCCTCGAACTCGGGATGCGGTCCACAAAGGAAGGCAGTTCCATAGCCATAGGTAACAACGAACATCGCTGCTTCGTCGTTCTGAGTGTATGACATAATGGGGATGATGTTTGAGTTGTCAGTTGGGTCGAAGTATGCCGAACCCCAATAGAGTACTTCATACGATGCAGGCTCATCCGATAAATCCGGACCAGTGGAGGCTTGATTCACAACCATTTCCTCTAAATGAGTCCCACTGGGCATTCCAGGAATAACATTACTCCAATATCCTGAAGCTAGACCCACGTATTCGGTTCCAAACATAGCACCTCCACAATACCCAACATACGAACCACCGTTCTCAACAAATTGGCGGACAAGCTCTATTCCATCAAGACCAATGGCTGTGGCAAAACTCCCATGAGAACCGCCTGGAAAGGCTACTAGGTCAAGGGCGTTCAATGTACCATTGTGGATACTCTCACTGTTAATCCAAATAACATTGGAGCTCATCCATGCGAGCCAGTGATATAAGGCAATGGCGCAGTCATCATGAGCGCCGAGATCATTGTAAACGCCCACATTAATGTCAGACAAATCTGTTTGTGCCTGCACCAACATCTCATTGGGAGTTGTGGGCAGCAGTGTACTGACGATGGTGAAACTTAGAACAAAATAGAACACTCCTCGAGTAAATGTCTTTGTGGATATGTTTTCAAACATTTTCAACAGCTTCCTTTCCAGAGTCATACTATGTAACTGTATTCTGATGAGATTTGCATTGATTCACTTCCCAAATATTCTCCTGAGCTGACAGGTTCAGAATTTCTTTGAAACCCCGATAAACTCTGTATTTTTGCGAACAATAGAGTGCGGAAACTGGAAATCAACAACGGGACTCGCCTTAGAATGTTCAATACAATGTTTTGCTAGACTACCAGTGAAATCAAACCGAAGAGAGTATAAGGTACTGGCTCGTAGAATAGTACGTCAGTCTTGGGAGGCTAAGCGATGCAAAAAATCATTGATATTTGGGAACGGGTTCGTCAAATGAACACCCCCTGGTCTCCAGAAGAAATCGCCCAAGTTAACGATCAATCCGTCCGGCTGGCTCTTTTTGATGGTGAGTTTCCTATGCATAAGCACTCTGCCGCAGACGAACTCTTCTTCGTTCTTAAAGGCAAAATCACCATCCGTGTGAAAGGACAACCGGCAATCACTCTCTCCGAAGGTAATATGACAGTAATCCCACGTGGGGTTGAACACTCCCCGAAAAGTTTAGAACCTTCCTATGTCCTTATGTTTGAACCTCAATCTCTAAACTCTAGAGGCGACTAAATTATTCATGACTTCTCTAGAATAGGATAAGGAGTGACATCCTCTCCTCCCTGGAAAGGAAGAGCTTTGGACTGTTCCTTCGGGTTTCACTCGTCGCCGAGGCGCGTTGGGCCCGAAACTTGCCAGGTTCTGGCGCTGCTCCGCCCCACACCTGCCCCTTGTTCAGGGGAATTTCTTCCATCGGCCGGAGGGGGCTTCATGTGCAGAGATGCAGCCCTGCCACCTGATGACTGGGGCAATACCGCTCCAGTCGGGCATACCTTGAGCTGTTACAAAAGAGCCTATAAACTCCACAATCCATCCCCCAATGAAGGAAGAGAATTTCTCGCCGACAAGGTTAAAATAGCTGATTTATTCTAAGGCATCGAAATCGAGCAAACGTAAGGCGAACCATTCCTTGCCAGACTATGAGTGGAAGTATTCCGGTCCCATTTTCGACGCACACACTCACATCTGGAATACCTCATTTCTCAAGAAAACGCTGGAAGAAATGGACCAACTTGGTATTAAAGCGCAATTAGTAATCGCTCATCTCAAAGAGACCCGTGACATCGCAGACCGATTACCAGGTCAATTTGTTTTCGCCAAATACCTCTCCACTCGGGATATTGTATCCTTCAGAATCAGTAGTGTCGTTCAAGAAATCAAGAAAATGCGGGATGAAGGCTTTACCCTCGCAAAGATGTGGGCAGCCCCTGGGTGGCGCAACTATTTGCAAAATCTTACCAGCCCTTTCTCCATCACGGATCCGAGGTTAGAACCCATTTTCTCAACACTAGAAGCAGAGGGCTACCCTCTCTTGTATCACGTTGCAGATCCTGACACCTATTATGCCACAACCTATGCAAATTCCGGAATCTATGGCACAAAAGAAGACCACCTACATCAACTCGAGACACTCATCGAGAAGTACCCGGATCTGACCTTCCAACTCGCTCACTTTGGGGCTCAACCCGAAATTCATCGTCTACCCCATCTTGGTAAATGGTTTGATCAGTATCCCAACCTTGTTGTAGATACCGCTTCCTCCCGATGGATGGCTCGGGAACTCAGTAAGGACCCGAAGAAAGCACGCCAGTTCCTCATCCGCTATTCTAAACGCATTCTTTTCGGAACCGATGCTATTCTCAATAGACCTCCTGAAGAACAGAATAAAAAACAGAGTAATGAAAATCAACTTTCACCCTATAATCGTCGGTTACTGGCTCAACGTATCCTCTGGGAGACCAAGAAACGAAAGATTCCTCTGCCTTTTCCTGATCCCGACACAGAGGCTCATGGTGGTACATTCATTAACGGGCTAAATCTCCCCAAGCAAATCCTTGCTGACCTCTATTGGCGGAACGCCCAACGCTTATATGGTCATTGAACTGACAGTCAACAATTCCCACATTAATCCTATCTACAAGAGCGCATAGAACAATATAACGGAGGTTCTCCGCATTGCCCAATTCTAAGGATAAACTCTTCAAACACTTACTCAAAGAGGCAAATCAGCCATTTTCAGGATGGGATTTCTCATACCTTAGTCAAACTGGGCGATGGCAATCAGAACCCCTCCCCTGGAGCTACGCCAGCATTCTATGGCCATATCTCAAGGACGCTAGTTCGCTACTCGATATGGGAACCGGTGGAGGCGAATTTCTTTCTCACTTAGCACCCCTCCCAGCACACACTTACGCTACGGAAGGTCATCCTCCAAATTTCCCTCTTGCTCAACAACGCCTTGAACCACTAGGTGTTAAAGTCATCAAACTCACTGATGAAACAAACCTCCCTTTCAAAGACGCTGAATTCGAACTCATCATCAATCGTCATGAATCCTACATTCCCATCGAAGTTTACCGCATCCTCAAACATGAAGGTTACTTCATCACGCAACAAGTAGGTGACCAAAACGACATCGAGATCAACACCCTCTTTGGCACAACCCCTGACATTGAGAATCGCCCCTGGACTGCAAACTCAGCAGCAGCAGAACTCCAAGGTGTAGGTTTTGACATCATCAAAACTGATGAAGCCTTCCCAAGGTTACGATTCTATGATATTGGTGCTATCATCTATTTCCTCAAAGCGATACCTTGGATAATTCCTGGTTTCTCAGTTGTCCAATATCAGGATGTTCTCTACCTACTACATGAAAGAATCCAGTCTGAAGGCTATCTCGAAATCAATGAACACCGATTTCTAATAGTTAGCCAAAAACCGTGTTCATAAGAAAATTCGTTGGATTACTATCTGCAAGAAAAAATTCTCTTGTTGTACCTAAATCTCTTTTCGACAAACAAAGTACCCTAACCCTACCACAATCATTGCACAACCTGCAACCTGACATGTCACGATAAATAACTCAAGGTTTGGCAAATAAAAACCAATACCCATCATAATGAGAACAAATGGGAGCAGAACACCAACCGCTGCACCTGCAAACGTTACGATCCCCATGATCCAGTCCATTTTATCCTCATAGCGGCGGTCGTCAACCAAGGTAAACCACTTTCCATTCCGTGCGGTTCATAAGTGTGCTTTTACTGTTTCGTTCCCGGAAGGAAAACGTATTATCTCAGATCTATGAATTCCACGCCTGCTCTTATCAACCTTCATGGGATTGAAAATGACCAACTATAATGGTGTCCCACTCAAAGTCGAAGAGGTTCACGTTCTCAAAGAACTTGAGGAAATCATTGGACAACCAATTCCCAGCCAAGGCATCGGCTTTTACCGAACCGGCTTTGTTCACGAAGGACAAAGTGTCATCGGTCTAAGTTTACGTCAACAAAAACTAAAGGCACTTCCCGAAACCATCTGCAACCTCACTAACCTCCAACGATTATACCTGCGGGACAACCAACTCACAACACTTCCAGAAACCATCGGTGAACTCAAACAGCTCCAGAACCTCGATGTCTTCAACAATCAAATCCAAACGCTCCCTGATAGTATCGGCGATTTACCTAACCTCTGGCGATTTGATCTATCGCGAAATCAAATACCACGACTTCCTCACACAATCGGGCAACTCAAATCCTTGAAACGACTCGGTCTTCTCAACGTTCAATTAAAGGAAATACCTGAGAGTATTGGTCAACTCAACAAATTATATGATTTCATTGCCGCAATCAATCATTTGCAAATCCTCCCCGAAAGTATGGGGCAACTGACTTCACTAAAAATCCTCTCAGTACACAACAACCAGCTATTCGCCCTCCCAGAATCCCTAGGAAATCTTACGGCACTTGAAACCCTATCACTGAATATTAACCAGCTAACCCATCTTCCCAACTCTATCACAAATATAGCCTCGTTGAAGGTTTTGCGACTGGAAAAAAATCCGTCACTAACTCTCACCAAGCCTCAGAAAGATTGGATTAAAACTCTTAAAGCAAAGGGATGTGGCGTTCGTATCTGATCGGATACTGGCGATTTACCCTGAAGGGAAAGATTCAACTTCACAAGAACATAAAACACATCCATTCTACTGAATGAGGTTGTCCGAAATGACTGAAGAACTCCTGTTTCAAATTCTCTTCCTCGTGATTTTTAGTTTCTTTGCAGCAATACGCATTTACTATCGCAGCAAAGTTGCTCGAAAAGAATCTCAAAACAAAACAGAGACAACCCGCAAACAAAGTCTTGGGTGGGCAGGAGTACTATTATTCATAGGCATCCTTGGGATGTTTGTATCCCTTATCGTCTACTTTCTTTTTCCCCTTTGGAGTCTGTGGTTCCATCTTCCGTTCCCATCCCTAATACGATGGGTGGGAGTTATTCTTGGAATTATCGCCCTGCCGCTAATAATCTGGATACACCGAACTTTAGGTCGTTATTACGGAGCGGAACTACGAGTAATAGACGAGCATGTCATTATCGCTGCGGGGCCCTACTCGAGGATTCGCCATCCAATGTACACCGTCTTCATTCTAATCACTCTCTCTATACTTCTCATCATCGCCAACCTCTTCGTCACCATCTTCGCACTCCTCATTATCATAATGTTATATCCCATTTCAAAGAGAGAAGAACAAATGCTGATTGCCCAATTTGGGGACCAATACCGTGACTATATGCAACGAACTGGGCGCTTCCTGCCCCCTCTACGAAGTCACAAGCAAAACGAAAAACACTTGAAATAACTTTATGGCACGAATTCTCATTATATGAACACTGACTATGACGGAGATTCGAACAATGGACCCTTTTATGCAAGCTGCTATTGACCAAGCGATGAAAAGCCGTCAGGAAGGAGGTATTCCAATCGGCTCAGTACTTGTGAAGGAGGGAACCATCGTTGGGCAAGGTCATAATCAACGCGTACAACAAAACAATCCCATCTTACATGCAGAAATTGATTGTCTCCAAAACGCCGGACGCATAGGTAGCTATGCTGAAACCACATTATATTCGACATTGATGCCCTGTTACCTATGTGCAGGGGCTATTGTCCAGTTTAAGATTAAACGGGTCATCGTCGGCGAATCCGCAACTTTTCCAGGCGCACCAGAATTCTTAGAATCACACGACGTGGAAGTCATGAATTTAGATCTCCCTGAGTGTAAGGAAATGATGCGGGAATTCATCGAAACATTTCCTCAACTTTGGGATGAAGATATCGGTGAATCGTAGTCTAGAAATTCAAGCTAGTCTTGTTTGAAGTTGTGGGCGTAGAAAAAGACTTAAATATGTCTCATGGGGGAGACAGGTTTACATGTCTTACGGGTGAGATAGGTTAATTGAAATTCTCTCTTCTACCCGAAGGACAGGTTTCAAAGTTGAAAAAGGTGCAATCTTCATGGAAATCCCATTCAAATTAGATAAAGCAACGCATCATATTCACGTTCCCGTCTATGTGAACGGAGAAGGTCCCTATGATTTTACTTTAGACACCGGAGCTGTAAAAACAACCCTATCAAAAACATTAGCAGAAAAACTCGGTCTCAAAACCTATGAACTCACAGACCGAAAAATGGAAGGCTTGCCTGCTGTCGCCGCAAAGGTAAACAGTTTCCAAATTGGATCTGACACGTTCGACGACGAAGAAGTTCTGATTATTGATTTCAAATCCGTTCTCCCTGGTTGCACAAAGGAGATGGGCGGTGTCATTGGTCATACTACTTTGAAACACTATAAGATGGCTATCAATTATCCAACTCAAACTTTGCGACTTGAACCAAGTAATAGTTATGGTTCTACCAATGACGATGCAATCTCGTGGAGTCCATTCAATTACATTAAAGGCACACATATGGTCGGACTTCCCGTTACTATCAATGGTCAAGGACCCTTTGAATTCGTTCTGGATACCGGTGCTGGTGGAACGGTCATCACCCCAGAATTAGCCAACGAACTTAAACTGAACCTGAATCCTTTCGAAGGCATTTGCCGTGGAATTGGAGGAGACGCAGAAGGCTATTTAGCCACAATAGATCAAGTTTCAGTTGGCGGAGTGAATGTAGAAGAACATCCCGTGATTGTAGTCGACATGGAGAAAATATCACCCAAATGTCATCTAATTCCAGACGGCATCCTTGGCTATCCCTTCTTAAAACAATTCGAGTTTGTGATAGACTATCCTCAAGAAAAATTCGCATTCATTGACCATAACCACAATACAATTGATTCTGAACCAGCCTCCCAGTGCTGTGAGTGAATCATTTATAGCGTCTCATATGAGAGATAGGTTACAGTTCGTGAAAAAAGGACTAAAGGTGTCTTCTATTCGCGACTAACCTATCAATTGAGGTGAAATTCCAATTCCGCCCTCTGCAATTTTAGACACACAACTGACGAGAATGCAGCAGCTAACCCAGATCAGCAATTCTGAGTCAAGTCTTCTCATCTATTCTTACCTCAATCTGCATGGTAAAACTACTCCGGCTGAACTGCGAGAACAAACCGGTTTAAGTAAAGCCACCACTTTCCGAAATCTTGCCCTCCTAATGCAAGCTGGACTTATTGAGAAAGAGGAAGATTCCACAGTTGCTGACAAACGGTATCGCTTACATTACTACATCAAACAAAACATCTTAGAACTCAGCAAAACCCTAACCTCATCAAAACTTCGAGAACACACTGTTATCTCCGGAAGAACCGAGATCCTCCAAAGTTGGGTCTTCGCTCTTGAAAATCTCCCCCTCGCTCTCAACCAACTCACATCCAAACTCATGCTGTCAATGCGACACCCTGCTCCGAATGGGCTGGCAACAGAATGCCAAAAAATCATCAAAATGATGGCCTTCCGACTCGAGGACGTTGACGATTTCAACGAACTCCTAACAGCCTTAACCAACTTCTTAACCGATTTCGACACTCGACCATCAAAGAAACCACGAGATTGGAAACAGCCCCTCTCACAACCCGTCGCCCTCTCAATTAGTACCGTAGCACTCGATCCCACAGAAATATGTGACGAATGAAAACTCCAATAGAAGTCCACTTGTGATGCTTCTTACCCTCATTTCGCTACGATTTGATGCGATTAGAAAATTTGCTTATAGTAATGTGATTATCATTCCCCATTGACCAATACTGAGTTGGAGTTCTTCTCTGAATTCTTTAACGTACCCTTCTTCAATTCGAATCGACGTGTCCTGTTTCACTTGCCTTATCTGCTCATTCCAGAGGACGAGTTTGGTTGAACCAGTATCATCTGAAAGTTTTGCATCGGCTACCTTGAGCTCCTCACCAGTCTTCCTAGAAGTCACTGTACGAAGACTTGAGACCTGATCCACTTTTCCCTCTACAATAACCCTCTGCTGACCATTATGAATATCTTTAATCATTGACATGGCTCGTGGAAATTTATCTGAAATTCGTTTTTCAAAGTAGATGCCAGTCCACGTTGGATAGTCATGGGTGGTACCAATCTGAACAAATCCAAGACTCTTATAGAACGGATTCGTTCGCACATTCCACTCCGGAGTGCCAAGCACCCAAAGATCTGCGGATGGGTATTGTTCCCAGATAAGTTCGAAGGCTTTTGTAGCAATACCCTTTCTCATATAATCAGGGTCGACCCAGATTCTCTCGCAGACTTGATACCCTGGCCCTCTATTCCCAACAATGAATCCTCCAACAACTTCGGAACCAAACAGAATTTTTCGAAATTGCAGCCACTTATTTTGAATTGCTTTGGTGTTCCATTCAATCGAGTCATACCCTGGTGGACCGCCCGGACCGGGAGCACCAAATTCCATGTCGGAATCAAATGCCCTTCTACACGTTTCTGTAAGGAAATCGGAATCGTCAACCTCTGCCTTCTGTAGAGAAACATCATTAGATTTATTCATTATACTCACCAAGAATTCAGAAATAACATTCTGCTATCTTTGCTTCTATCAATGTTAGCATTGCTTGAAAATCGCCCCAAACCTCCACTAGTTTTATCTAAAGATATTTCATACTAAGTCGAAGTGAGGCTAGTGACATGACGAAGAAATCACCAAGAGAATATGATTATGCCTTAAAAAAAGAAGAAGCCACACGTCTCGAACTCCAAGCAGTAGCCTTCGAACCCATCATTCGCAAGGAGCTCCAACTCTTCGGGTTGCAAAAAGGTATGAAAGTGCTCGATGCAGGCTGTGGCACAGGTGCTATTTCTCGGATGATTGCCAATGTGGTTGCTCCTGGGAAAGTCTACGGAGTTGACATGGACGCCTTATTTCTCCAAGAAGCTACAAAACAAGCTGAACAAAAGGGAATAATGAACATTCAGTTTCAAGAAGGCAATATCTGTAACCTCGAGTACAATGACGGATTCTTTGACGCCTCGTATTGTCGATTTGTCCTCATGCACGTAGACGATCCAATTGAAACTGTCCGCGAACTAAAAAGAGTTACAAAACTCAAAGGCACCATCGGAATATCTGATATCGATGATGGAACCTTCATAACCTACCCCAACATCCCACACTTCCATCATGTCTGGTCACAATTCGGAAAGAATGCCAAAGAAAAGGGAATGGATCGGCACATAGGCCGTAAACTGTTCTCAATCCTTTCAAAGGCCGAACTCGAAGATATCAAAATAACTGCCATCCTCCTGACTGGATCGCAACAAAACCCTCACCTACTACAGTTAGCCGTCGCAAACGTCTTTGAAATGATAGAACAAGACCTTGAAGAAATGATTGAAGAAGGTCTCATTACGAACACAGATTTTGAAAAAGCGACCGAAGATAAAGTGCTATTTCTTAATCATCCGGGGGCTTTCTACACAATGACTCAATTTTTTGCCACCAGTAAAGTTCCTTAAATTTCAATGAGCGCAAATGAACTCAATCGTTGGTAAATGTGCATCTACTTCATCTAGACAGTCTTCTCCAAATTGCCTGTAATGCCCATCCAGTTCTAACAGCCTACGCAACTCAGCTCTAACTAGAAGTTGATTGAAGTCACGTATATCTTCAAACCATTTCAAAATGGATAGCTCTGTGTTCTTCCACACTAGAGCATCTACCACTAAAATCGCTAACGCAAAGTCTGATGGACGCCAATAGGGACAAAAATCAATTATCGCGGGTGGAAGCCCTTCCTCAAAGAGAATATTACCTGGATCACCCTGAATAATTTGATTCGTAACTTGAATCGGCTTCAAACAAGACACTAATGGCTCGACAGCCGGTTTCAAACGCTTATGACATGTAATTGGTAGATCTCCCCAAGCCATGAAATCGGCTAGCGCCCAAGGATCATCCCGATTCGCAAAAAAGTGAGGTGGCGGTATTCCCTTCAAGGCGAAATGGAACAGCTCAAGGGCCTCCCGTTTTGCCACCCAGTGACCCTCCAGCATTTTCCCTGGGAGAAACTCATAGGCTATCCAACCCTCTACTAAAAAATCTCCATCATCAGCAGTTAGATAGCGTGGGACACGAAATCCTCGTTCTTCAATCCCACTCAGAATTTCGATTACCCAGATGGCTTCAACCTCATTGTGAGGCTGTTTTAGAATACTTTCGCCGACTTGAAAAGTCTTCCATAGACCACTCGATAAGCATACGGGATTACCATGAACACCAAATGCTTCTAAAACACGAGTAGGAGGGACCATCGTAAAACCTTTTACACTTCACTATAGCCTACTCAAAACTGTTACAGTATGGTCTCAGCCGCTACCTCGATCCCGCGTCCCGGCGCCTCGACGCCGCCCCAAAGGGAAGCACACTCGCCTGGGAGAAAGGTGT